>ONLC01000265.1 GCA_900318545.1 uncultured Eubacteriales bacterium | reverse complement strand
GCCACCTCTTCGGGTGTGCCCGTTGAGAGCACTTCACCTCCTCGCCGACCGCCTTCGGGTCCCATGTCGATGATGTAGTCGGCCTGCTTAATGACGTCAAGGTTATGCTCAATTACGAGAACAGTGTTGCCCCCGTCTACAAGCTTTGAGAGCACCTCGATAAGCTTGTGAACATCTGCACTGTGAAGGCCTGTTGTAGGCTCATCAAGAATATAAATAGTCTTGCCTGTGGCTCTCTTTGAAAGCTCGGTCGCAAGCTTCACACGCTGAGCCTCGCCGCCCGAAAGTGTCGTTGCAGACTGACCTATCTTGATATAACCAAGACCTACATCGTAAAGGGTCTGGAGCTTTCTTGATATTTTGGGCAGGCTCGAGAAAAAGGCTACGCCCTCCTCAACTGTCATTTCAAGGACGTCATAAATGCTCTTGCCCTTGTACTTAACGTCAAGGGTCTCACGGTTGTATCTCATACCGTTACATACCTCGCAGGGTACATATACGTCAGGCAGGAAGTGCATCTCTATCTTTATGATGCCGTCGCCCTCGCAGGCCTCACAGCGGCCGCCCTTTACATTGAAGGAGAAACGGCCCGAGCTATAGCCCTTCATTTTGGCATCAGCGGTCTGTGCAAACAGCTCTCTGATGTCGGTAAACACGCCTGTGTAGGTCGCAGGGTTTGAGCGTGGTGTCCTTCCAATAGGTGACTGGTCTATATTGATGACCTTATCGAGATAGGAAACTCCGTTCATCTTCTCAAAAGAGCCTGACCTCATCTTTGCACGGTTGAGCTTCCCTGCAAGTTCCTTGTAGATTATCTCATTTACAAGCGAGGACTTTCCGCTTCCCGACACTCCCGTTACGCAGGTAAATGTACCGAGAGGTATCTTCGCTGTGATGTTTTTGAGGTTGTTCTGCTTACAGCCACTTACGGTCAGATACTTCCCGTTTCCTTTTCTTCTCTTTTCGGGAACAGGTATTTTAAGCTCTCCGCTGAGGTACTTTCCTGTGATCGAACGCTCGCTCTTTATAATATCGTCGATAGTGCCGCTTGCTACTATCTCTCCGCCGTGTATGCCTGCTCCGGGGCCTACATCTACTATGAAGTCTGCCGCTCTCATGGTGTCCTCGTCATGCTCGACAACAATAAGAGTATTGCCTATGTCACGCAGACGTTTGAGCGTTGCGATAAGCTTGTCATTATCTCTCTGATGAAGTCCGATAGAGGGCTCATCTAAGATATAGAGCACTCCCACAAGTGATGAGCCTATCTGGGTAGCAAGCCTGATACGCTGGCTCTCTCCGCCCGAGAGCGTGCCTGCCGAACGGGAGAGCGTAAGGTATTCAAGCCCTACGCTTTGCAGAAAACCGAGTCTTGACTTTATCTCCTTGATGATATTCTCGCCGATGATACTATCGCGCTTGCTGAGCTTGATATTCTCAAAGAACCTATACGCATTTGATACGGACTTATGGCAGAGCTCAGAAATGTTGAGGTCATTAACTGTAACGCTCAGTGATTCTTTTTTCAGCCTTTCTCCGTTGCAGACAGGACACGGCACATCGCTCATGCTTGACTCTATATCCGCCTTTGCCCAGTCGCTGGCTGTTTCTCTGTAGCGGCGTTCAAGGTTGGGGATTACACCCTCAAAGGCTGAGGAATAATCAACGTTCATAAACTTTGTAGAACGTGAGAGCTTCAGCTTCTGACCCTGAGTTCCGTAAAGAAATACATCAAGCTCATCTTTGCTAAGGTCTTTTACAGGCTTATTAAGGTCAATGCCGTACTGCTCGGATATAGCCTTGTAGTACATCATCGAGATCGAGCCCTCGTCAGTTCCCGACCAGCCGCTTGCCTTTATTGCACCCTCATTGATAGAGAGGTTTTTGTTAGGTATAATAAGGTCAGGGTCTATACGTTTGAATACTCCGAGACCCGTACACTTTTCGCAGGCACCGAAGGGGTTATTGAACGAAAACATTCTCGGTGCAAGCTCGCCTATAGATACTCCGTGCTCGGGGCAGGCATAATTCTGTGAAAATAGAAGCTCCTCTCCGCCGATAACGTCAACACCGACAAGTCCGCCCGTAAGTGAGGTGACAGTCTCAATGCTGTCGGAAAGTCTCGGCTTTATGCCCTCCTTCATAACAAGGCGGTCAACTATTATTTCTATATTGTGCTTTTTGTTTTTTTCAAGCTTTATCTCTTCCGAAAGGTCATAGGTGATGCCGTCTATACGGACTCTGACGTAGCCGCCCTTTCTGGCACGGTCAAGCTCCTTAACGTGCTCACCCTTTTTGCCTCTGATTATAGGAGCAAGAAGCTGTATCCTTGTGCCCTCTTCAAGCTCGCAGATCTGGTCTACTATCTGGTCTACGCTCTGACGCCTTATCTCTCTGCCGCAGACAGGACAGTGAGGTACGCCCACTCTTGCATAGAGAAGTCTGAGATAGTCATATATCTCCGTTACTGTTCCGACGGTTGACCTCGGGTTTTTCGAGGTTGTTTTCTGGTCGATCGAGATAGCAGGCGAAAGCCCCTCAATGCTTTCAACATCGGGCTTATCCATCTGCCCCAGGAACATTCTCGCATAAGAGGACAGCGACTCGACATATCTTCTCTGACCGTCTGCATATATGGTATCGAATGCAAGGGAGCTCTTTCCCGAGCCCGAAAGGCCTGTCATAACAACAAG
>ONLC01000006.1 GCA_900318545.1 uncultured Eubacteriales bacterium | reverse complement strand
TGAGACTGCATCTCTGACAAATGGCTCAAGCTTTGGTATCTCATCATTATGGGGGAGGGTATTGCAGGTAAGATACACCCGTTTTCCTCTCAAATGAGCTTCATCGCACGCCTTTCTGAGAAGCTCGCTGTCAAAGTTTGCAGAGGCCGCCCTCATTCCGAAGCCTGTGCCGCCCAGATAGACGGCATCAGCCCCGAAGTCAAGAGCTGCGTACAGCCTTTCCATATCTCCGACAGGAGAGAGCACCTCTAAAAGGCTTGTATTTACATCACGCATTATACAAGACCTGCCTTCTTGAGGTTAGCTTCGTGCTCCTCAAGAGTCTTAGCATAGAAGGTCTGCTTTGTGGTGAGGTTATTACAGAAGTAATAGTAATTTGTCTTAGCAGGGTTGATGACTGCAAGTATAGCATCTATACCGGGGTTGCAGATAGGTCCTGCAGGCAGTCCCTTACAGGAATAAGTGTCATAGCTCTCGGCATAGTGGGTTCTTGCAGAGGCTGTATCTGCCTGTGCGTTTATTACCTGCTTGATGTAATTCGAGGTTGTATCGGACTGCAGCATCGGGAAGGTATCGGGGTCATTCAGACGGTTGATAAATACTGACGCTACATTCGGCATTTCCTCTACAGAAGCAGACTCAAGCTGAACGATAGAGGCAAGTGTCATCACCTGCTGGAATGTAAGCTTAGTGGTTGACATCTTAGGCTCGATAGAGGTCGTATACTGCTTCTGGAACTGCTCCTTTACCTTCTTGGCTACATTCTCCGCAGAGTCGTTTACATAGAACTCGTATGTATTCGGTGCGAAGTAGCCCTCTCTTGCATAGAAGGTATCTGCGTCCTTGTCGATAAGCTTTTCAAAGTCAAGACCCTGATCTCTGTTGAACTCAAAGATGAAGTCATCAGCCTCGCATACCTTTGCTTCTTCCAGCTTATCAGCGATAGTTATGAGGTTTTCACCCTCGGCAAAGGTAACTGTTACGGACTCATACGATTCTCTCTGAACTGAAAGCTTCTCGATAATATCCTGATAGCCGTTTGATGGCTGCAGCGTGATGTCTCCGGGATAAAGGGTCGGGTCATGCTGAAGCTTCAAAGCGATCTTGAACAGAGTTTTATTCTGAATAACGCCGTTTTCAACAAGTATATCGGCTATCTTATCATTGTTTGAGCCCTCAGGGATATTAAATCTTATATCGCTCTCGCTCTTGCCGATACCGTAAAACTCCATTCCGAGCTTGATACCGGTCACGGCTATAAGCAATGAAACAGTAAGAATTATCGAAACGATAATAATACCGCCGAAGATAGTTCCGTTAAAGCGGCTCTTCTTTTTCTTCTTTTTCTTTTTGCCCTTTGCAGAAGCTCCCGCAGGCTTTTTCTTAGGCGGAGCCTTCCGCTGAGTTTCCTGTCCGGGATCCTCAAAGGTCTTATTCTCCTCGGCTTTCTTCTCCTCGGGGGCTTCGGCAGCTTTCAGAGCTGTGCTCTCAGAGGGCTTCCCGTGCTCTGTCTGTTCTGCCTTTTCCTCCTCGGCAGGCACGCTGCTGCTCTCGGGGATAACAGCCTCTACCGAGTGGTTCTCAGCCTCCTTTTCAAGGATAGCCACCGCAGACGCTGCCGACATAGCAGCCGCTGATGCTGAAAGCTCAGAACGTGCAGACCTGTTAAGCTCTGCGATATGAGCTGCTGTGCTGTCAGACTGAGTCTCCGCAGAAACAGGGGTCTCCTTTTCAGCCTCGGGAGCTTTTGGCTCGGAAGCAGCTTCAGGCTCTATTCCCTGAACAAATTCAGGCATAGAGGAATCTGACATTTCATTATCTTTTTTGATGTCGCTCATTGATTTCTTCCTTTCATTCGATATATCAGTACCGATAGATACATTTATCAGTAAAAAGCATATCAGCTTTCATATCATACTCATTGTGAGCAAGCTCATCACAGACGCAGCTTTCGTAGCAGATACCTGCCTTCACTCCGTTAAAGCCTGCTAAAAACCTGTCGTAGTAGCCTCCGCCGAAGCCCAGTCTGTACCCCTGTCTGTCAAAGCAAAGCCCCGGCAGAACACAGAGTGCATTCTCAAACTCTGTGACCTCACGGCATTTTTCCGAGGGCTCCAAAATACCCATAGTGCCCTCTTCAAGCTCAGAGAATGAGCCTGCCTCATAAAAGCGCATTATGCCCTCAGAGGGACTGCCGATGCATTTTGGACAGAGAACTGTTTTCTCCGCAAAGGCACGAGTCAGAATCTCTCTTGTCGATACCTCAATGCCTGTTGACACAAAGCACAGAAGCATATCGCAGGAGCGGTACTCATCACTGTTAAGAAAAGCCTCGGTGATAAGCCTGTCAGCCTGCTTACGCTCGGATGGGCTCATTTCACGGCGAAGCTTTTTATAGTGAGCACGAAGCTCTCTTTTCTCTACCATGCACACTGAATACTTGACTTAACGTGCTCTGCCTTTTGCTTTGAAACTGCAAGCTCGGCTAGCTTTAAGCCGAACTCTATGCACACGCCTGCACCTCTTGCAGTGATGATCCTGCCGTCCTGCTCAACCGGGGCACCTGTGTGCTCTGCACCTGTAAGGTCTTTCTCAAAGCCGGGGAAGCAGGTCGCTTTCCTGCCGTTAAGAAGCCCCTTATGTCCGAGAATTGAAGGCGCTGCACAGATAGCACCGATGTACCTGTCATTCTCTGCACAGAAGTCAATCGCTGCCTGAACGGTGCTGTCAGCCTCTAAGTTGAGTGTTCCGGGCATTCCGCCGGGAAGCACTATCATATCCGTATCACTGCCGAGCTTAACCTCAGCAGTGGAAATGTCAGCTTTTACGGGAACGTTTCCCGAGCTCACGACAGTATCGGAACCGACACCTACTGTCTTTACCTCTGCACCTGCACGCCTGAGTATATCAACAGGAGCAAGAGCCTCTATCATTTCAAATCCGTTTGCAAGAAATACATATACCATTATTATTCTCCTATCGCTCCGACATTTTCTATAATGTCGGCAAAGATCTCATCTATAGTTCTGGGCTGATCTCCCTTACTGCACCTGATTATTTTCCAGCCGCATTTCTCTGCGGTGAAGAGTGCCGCCTTTCGGCAGGCATAAAGGTAGGACACATCTGCCTCGTGAATATCCTTTTTGGATTCATCGCCATTATAGCGTCCGCTCATAAGCTTCTGGGAGATCTCTATCGGCATATCAAGGAAAATCACCTGATCGGGTCTCGGCAGCCCCAGCTTGTCATACTCATAATCCTCAAGCCATTCTATATAGCTGTCCCACTCCCCATCGGGGAGCTTTGTCATCTGATAAATGCAGTTTGAGGTAACATAACGTGCTGCACTTATAAATGCACCTTTTTTGTAGTCCTCTTCCCAGAGCTGTTTATAGCTGACATAGCGGTCAACAGCATAAAAGCTTGATGCCGCATAGGCATTTACATCGGCAGGTGATGAGCCTATCTCTCCGCCGAGATACATCTTCACAAGCTCCGATGACTTATTATCATAATCGGGAAAGCTTATCGACTTATGATAAACTCCCCTGTCAGTAAGATACTTATCAAGCTTATCAAACTGAGTAGACTTTCCGCTTCCGTCAAGTCCCTCCAGAACCACTATCCTGCTCATACCTTCTCCTTAACGAACTGAGCCTTCATCTGCTTATACTGCTCCTTGACAGCAGGCATTTTTCCGCAGGACATTTTGCCCTCGGGACATACACCTGTCATCACGCAGGAGGGTCCTGCCTTCTTGAACAGATTCGGTGCAACCTCACAGCAAAGGCGAAGCATCTCATCTGCAACAGCCTTTATCTCCCACTGTGCACGGTTACAGCACCTGTGCTTGAAGAAATTGAAAAGAGTTCTCACATTCATTGAAACTATGATCTTTGTTTCGCAGGCATTCGGAAGAACGAACCTTGCGTCCTCATTAGCCTTCTTGCGAGCCTTGCTCTTAGCAGACTTCTCGTCCATACCCTCAGCGAGCATTGCCTTTTCATGCATTTCGGTCAGGAGCTCTGCTATCTTGTCATAGCTTTCAACTATCTGAGCCATCTGCTTTTCAAACTCAGCCTTGGCCTCGGGACATTCCTCAATTGCAGGCGGAGTTATAAACTCAAAGCCGTTCTCGTTCACATACCTCTGGCTCTTCTGCGAGTATGAGGCTATTCTGTGCCTTACCAGCTGATGAGAGCAGGCTCTCGAGATACCCTCTATTGCAAAGGTAAAGGAAGCGTGCTCCATCGGACTTTCGTGGCCGATAGATGCGAGCATATCAACAAAGCTTTCCACCTTTTCATCTGTAAGACCGTCCATAAGTGAATCAACATCACTGCTCGAATAGCAGAGCTTTGCCGCTGTAGCAACCAGTTTTTCGGGCTCAGGAGTGTGAGCAAGAAGCTTAACCTGCATTTGAGAATACCTCCCCATTTTTCATATTTACATACATTAAGATTATAGCATTTTTTTCGTGATTAGTCAACAACAAACACGCAAATTCTTGAAATTACCGAAATTATCATATAATTATATATCTTTTTTTCACATTTATTATAACAAAAACTGCCGTCAGCCGAAAATACGGGCTGACAGCAGGTATGTCTGACATTATTCAGAGCTTTGCCGCCTCTTTAAGATACTGGTCGGCATTCTCGAGCATAAGCTCGGTTATGTTCTCGCCGCCCATGATACGGGCAAGCTCCCTCTTTCTGCCCTCATGGTCAAGCGGCCTTACCGAGGTCTTGGTTCTGCCGTCCTCGACACGCTTCTCTATAAGCAGATGCTCGTCTGCCATGACTGCGATCTGCGACAGGTGAGTAACGCAAAGCACCTGTCTGAGCTTTGAGATCTGGCGAAGCTTTATGCCTATCTTTTCAGCGGCTCTTCCGCTGACACCTGTGTCGATCTCATCGAAGATAAGCGTCTCAATATCGTCCTTCTCGGCAATTACGTTTTTGAGTGCAAGCATAATCCTTGAAAGCTCACCGCCCGAAGCGATCTTTGCGATAGGCTTTGGCTCCTCTCCTGCGTTTGCGGAGATCAGAAACTCAATATTGTCCATTCCGTTCACGGTGAGCTTGCCCTTTTCGTTGCGCACTTCAAGCTTTACATCCGGCATATTCAGAAATTCAAGCTCGCCTGCTACCTGCTTTGTAAAGCGCTCTGCCGCCTTCATTCTGTGCTCGGAGAGCAGATTTGCCTTAATAGTTACTGTCTTTAAGAGCTCAGACATCTGAGCGTTCAGCTCTTCAAGACTCTCATCGGCATTTTCAAGCATAGAGAGCTCATTCTCGGTATCCTCAAGCACCTTGAGAACGTCAGACAGGTCAGGACCGTACTTTTTCTTCACACGGCGAAGCTCCTCTGAGCGTCTGTTCAGATAGTCATATCTTACAGGGTCAACCTCCAGCTTATCAAGCAGAGAGGACAGCTCCTCGGAAATGTCCTCAAGCTCTATTGCTGCTGAATCGAGCCTTTCGTAAAGCTCCGCAGACTGGGCATACACATCGGTAATTCCCGAGAGCCTGTCACGGGAACGCTGTGCAAAGGTGACTGCTCCGTCTGTATCATCATCGCCAGACAGAAGAGTTATAGCTCCGTAAAGCGCCTCGCTGATAGTGACGGAGTTTTTCATCACATTGAGCTCTGCATCTATCTCATCGTCTTCGCCCTCTTTGATGTTAAGTGCCGAAAGCTCATCAAAACGCTCACGCAGGATGTCTATGCGGTCGGCCTTCTGAGCCCTTTCTGCTTTGAGCTTGTTTATCTCCTTGGCTTTTTGCTGAAGCTGTCTGAAGGCTGTTTTATAGTCCTCAATAAGAGCAGAAGACTCGGCATAGCTGTCGAGAATGTCGATATGACGCTCGGGCGACATAAGTATCTGATTATCGTGCTGACCGTGAATGTTTACAAGCAGCTCTCCGAGCTCCTTCATTGCAGACACATTCACTGCCCTTGAATTTATCCTTGCCATACTTCCGCCGTCAGCTGCTATCTCTCTGGTGAGGATAAGCTGCCCGTCTTCATCGTCAATTCCAAGCTCGGAAAGCTTCTCACGTACCTTTTCGCTGACATCTGTGAACAGTGCCGAGATAACAGCCTTTTTTGCTCCGCTTCTTACAATATCCTTATTGGAGCGCTGACCCAGTATCGCATTAATGCCGTTAATGAGAATTGACTTTCCTGCTCCTGTCTCGCCCGTAAACACATTGAGCGAATCACAGAAGCCGATAGTCGCTTTCTCGATAACGGCAAGGTTTTCTATATAAATTTCCTTGAGCATTTTTATCAGATCCTGTTTATTTAGTAATAATAGCCGAGAACTCCTTAGTGATGAGCCTTGCATCCGCCTCGGTACGCATAAGGATAAAGATAGTGTCATCACCTGCAAGAGTACCTACTATGTTTTCAAGCTCTATCACATCAAGCTTTGCACAGACTGCCTGTGCCATTCCGCTCATACACTTGACTACTACCGTATTCATAGCATAGTCAACATTCACGACTGCATCTGCAAGCAGGCTGTAGAGTGCAGCACTCTCGCTGCCCTCGGTCTTGTTTACAGAGGGCGCCCTGTAGCGGTATTTTCCCGAGCCGTCAGCCGCTTTAATAAGGTCAAGCTCACGGATATCCCGTGACAGCGTTGCCTGAGTGACCTCGCAGCCCTCAGCGCAAAGTGCCTCTCTGAGCCCCTCCTGCGTATCTATGATCTGCCCGGAAACGAGCTTTAGTATAAGCTCCTGTCTCGTTTTTTTATTCATGAGATTCCTCCTCCGAGCCTTTAAGAGGCTGCATAAGCTTCTTGTGGATAGATGTAAAGAAGCTGCCGCCCGAAATATCTATAATATCAACATAATACTTTGAGCCCGTAACATAGACCTTGTCGCTGTCAGTGAGCTTTGCAACGTTATTTCCGTCAACATTCACCCAAACGTGGCTGCCATTGTTCGTGCCGACCTTAACTGTGATACTGCTGTCTGCACAAAGGATCATACTCCTTGCAAACAGAGAATGAGCACAGATCTGCGTAAACTCGATGCAGTTCATCTCGGGTTCGATTATAGGACCGCCTGCCGACATAGAGTAGGCTGTAGCACCTGTCGCTGTTGAGAGGATAACTCCGTCAGCCCTGAGTGATGAAATCACCCTGTTGTTTTTCGATACAGAGAAATCTGCTATCTTGCAGTCATCACAGCGGGAAACGCTCACATCGTTCAAAGCGGTGAAGCTCTGCACATCGCCCTTGTGATCTACCTTTACCTCCAGCATCATACGTCTGCTTCTGGTGTACTCACCCCTCATAAGCTTACCCAGAAGCCCCAGCTGTGTGTGCTCCAGAGAAGCCATAAAGCCGAGCCTTCCGCAGTTTATTCCAAGGACAGGTTTTTCATGCAGTGCCGCCTTTTTTGAGCATTTGAGTATAGTGCCGTCACCGCCGACAGCTATTATCATATCGCACTTCGGGATAAAGCTTTCCTCATCAACAAAGCTCACATTCTCTACCCCCGAAAATATAAGCCTGTATTCATCTCGCAGATAGATATCGGCTCCGTTTTCGGAGAGTATCTTTACTGCCTCGCAGGTATACTCAAAGGCGTTTGCTTTGTCAAGATTTGGGTGCATATAGATTTTCATGGGTGAGCCTCCTTAGGCCGGTGGTCTTTGAAATGTGCGAATGCCGCCTTCACGGTCTCTTCGGGAGAAATGACCGCAGTTTTGTGCGATCCTCCCTTTTTCATACGGATAAGGTACTCGATATTGCCGTCCGAGCCCCTTATTCCCGAATATGCAAGCCCGAGCACCGTCAGTCCCGACTGAGTGAAAAGCTCTGTCAGCTCCCTGATAACACGGATATGCTCCTTCGGGTCTTTTACTATGCCCTTTTTGTTCAGTGCGGCTCTTCCTGCCTCGAACTGCGGCTTTATAAGCAAAACAAGCTCTCCGCCCTCGCAAAGGCACTCAATCATAGCCGAGATCACAAGCCTCAGCGAAATAAATGAAAGGTCTCCGCAGATAAACGTGGGCATCTCCTCAAACAGTGCGGGAGTCATATATCTTGCGTTTATGCCCTCCATATCCCTGACTCTCGGGTCAGAACGCAGGCCTTCATCAAGCTGTCCGTGACCGACATCAACGGCATAGACTCTCCTTGCTCCGTGCCGCAGAAGGCACTCGGTAAAACCGCCTGTTGAGGCTCCTATATCCGCACAGCACAGACCCTGCACATCAAGTCCGAACACCTCAAAGGCGTGCTCGAG
This sequence comes from uncultured Eubacteriales bacterium, assembly GCA_900318545.1. Classification (GTDB taxonomy): domain Bacteria; phylum Bacillota; class Clostridia; order Oscillospirales; family Ruminococcaceae; genus Hominimerdicola. Next base: position 19,542 of record ONLC01000006.1, on the reverse strand, counting down.
CTTTTCACCGCCCCTGCCTACAAAGCTGAGCGTATCCTCGGAGCACTCGACCTCGTCCGTCTCGCCTACCGCAAAGGCAGGTTTTGTGATCACCCTTCCGCCGACCTTCACTCCGCCGCTTTTTATAAGGGCTTTCGCTCTCTCACGGCTTTTTATGAGCCCTGCTTCGACAAGGTATGCATCAAGTCTCTGTGACATCGTTTTTGCTCCCGAGTATAGTGTCCTTCATTTTCTCAGCCGAGAGCCCCAGCTCATCAAGCAGAGCCGCAGGCTTTCCGTGGTGAACAAAGCCGTCAATTGCATGGCACTCAATATTTTTGAGCCTTGCCGAGTACTTCTCCGCAAGACAGCCCGAGCTGTAGGCTTCTTCAAAGAATACCACTCTGTCGTATTTCTCCATAAGACAGACGGTATCCTCATTTATCGGCCAGAGCTTTACAAGGTTCAGAGTATCGGGCTTGTCGGCTTCGTTTTCTATGCTGCCGCAGGCCTTGTAAAGGTTGTTTGCAAGCCTGCCGTAGGTTACAGCAAGAGTCTTTGAGCCGTTTTCCTCATAGGTGTATGAGGTCTCGGGCTTTGACCTCGGAGAGCGGTCTGCCCCCCTCGGATATCTGACTACCACAAGTCCCTTGTCCTCGTTCACGGCCTTGTCAAGACAGGCTTCAAGCTCCGAGTATATCGACGGAGAATACACGGTAACACCGGGGATAGTGGTCAGGAAATTCACATCAAATATTCCCTGATGCGTTTCTCCGTCATCACCGACTATGCCTGCTCGGTCAACACAGATAACTGCGTGAGTTCCCATTATTGACAGGTCATGGATAAGCTGGTCATAGGAACGCTGCAAAAAGGTCGAATAGACTGCAAAAACAGGCACATAGCCCATTGACGCCAGCCCTCCGCAGAAGGTGACAGCGTGCTCCTCGGCTATGCCTACATCGAAAAAGCGTGAGGGATACTTCTTTGCAAAGTACTGAAGCCCCGTTCCGTATTTCATGGCGGCAGTTACCGCACAGACTTTTTTGTTTTTCTCGGCAAGGACACAAAGATGCCTGCCCATAACAGATGAAAAGCTGTCTGAAAGGACAACATCAGGGTTTCCTGTTGCTATCTCAAAGCTGCCTATGCCGTGATACTCGCCCGGGTTCTGCTCCGCAGGCTTATAGCCCTTGCCTTTAACTGTATTCACATGGACAAAAACAGGCTTACCAAGCTTTTTGGCAGCAGTAAGACCCCTTTCAAGGTCATTCAGGTCATGTCCGTTAAGAGGTCCTATGAACTCAAAACCCAGATCCTCAAACATAGTGCTGTGGATAAGAATATTCTTAAAAGCGTCCTTAGAGCTTCTGATAGCGTTCTCTACGGGCTTACCCACAAGAGGTGTCGCCTCAAGAACACGCTGAACACGGCTTTTGGTTTTTCTGTAGGTTTCTTTTGTTCTCATTGTGGAGAGATACTTTGCCATAGCTCCGACATTTTTGGAGATCGACATCTCATTGTAGTTCAGTATTACAATAATGTTAGTCTCACTCTTGCCTGCATTGTTAAGGCCCTCATAAAGCTCACCGCCTGTTGAGGCTCCGTCACCGACAACTGCGATAGCGTGGTGTTCGTTGTCACCGCTGAGCTTCATAGCTGTGGCGATACCCAGTGCCGCAGATACCGAGGTAGAGCTATGGCCGCTCACAAATGCATCGTGCTTTGACTCATCGGGGCGGCAGAAGCCCGAAATGCCGTTTTCCTGCCTTAATGTGCCTATCTTGTCAAGCCTGCCTGTGAGTATCTTATGTGTGTATGCCTGGTGCCCGACGTCCCACACGATCTTATCCTTGGGAGAGTCAAATACCCTATGTATAGCCATAGTAAGCTCCACCGTTCCAAGATTCGAGGCAAGATGCCCTCCTGTTTTTGAAACAGTGCTTATAAGTATTTTTCGTATATCTTCACAAAGCTCCTCGCATTCCTCAACAGAAAGCTTTTTCAGATCCTGAGGAAGCTTCAGGCTTTTAAGGTCGGTCTTTTTCTCAGTCAATCAAATGATCCCCAATCATGCTCAGCTTCTCCTTGTGAGAAGTTCCTCTGTGAGCTGAGACAGAAATTCATGTTCTTCAAAATAACGCAGATGTCCGAGTGCTTCAACAGTAAGCTGCTTTGCTATCGACTGCGAACGCTCAAGACCCAGAAGTGTAACATAGGTGTTTTTGTGCTGCTCCTCATCACTGCCGATAGGCTTGCCGAGCTCATCAAAGGTGCCTGTTACATCTAAGATGTCGTCAACTATCTGGAAGGCTCTGCCGAGAGCCTTTGCGTAGTCGGCGGCAAAGGGAATTGCTTCAAAGCTTCCTGCAAGGACTGCTCCCATAACGCAGGCAGCCTCGATAAGGGCTCCTGTTTTGCAGGTCTGCAGAACGTTCAGGGTTTCAAGGTCAATATCCTTGCCCTCGGTTTTAAGGTCTATCACCTGTCCGCCTATCATTCCGTCAGAGCCTATCGCCTTTGAAAGCACCGACACAAGCATTATAGCCCTCTCGGGCGGAATATCCCCGGCCATTGCCGCATCTGAGATCACCTCAAATGCCATTGAATTCAGAGCATCTCCTGCGAGAAGAGCTATGTCCTCGCCGAAGGCCTTATGGCACGAGGGCTTGCCTCTGCGGTAGTCATCGTTATCCATACAGGGAAGGTCATCGTGTATGAGCGAATATGTATGAATAAGCTCAACGCTGCAGGCAGCAGCAATGTATTTTTCGGGCTTTTTCTCTCCGCACATTCTTGCAAACTCCATCACAAGGATAGGCCTCAGCCTTTTTCCGCCTGCAAGCAGTGAATACTCCATAGCCTTAACTACCTCGCCCTGAAGCTCGGGCTTTGAGGCTGTGAACTTTTTAAGCTGCTCCTCAACAAGCTCGATGTAATAATCGAGCTTAGCCTTATTCATATCATTCATCGGTTTTTTCACCGTCCATATTTTTTACAGTAAGCTTAGCCTCTTCAAGCTCCTTTTTACAGTCAGCACAAAGTGCCACTCCCTCCTTATAAAGGTCGAGGGATTCATTAAGGCTTGGATTATCCTTTTCAAGCTTCTCGGTTATCTCACCGAGCCGTGTCATTTTCTCTTCAAATGTCATTTATGTCACCGCTATCCTCGTTTATTTTCGTGATCTTAGCCTCTGCCGAGGAATGTGAGAACCTGATCTCAACCTTATCTCCCTCGGACAGCTCTGCAGCTTCCGTTACTGCTCTGCCGTCAAGCGTCACCATTGAGTAGCCCCTTGAAAGTACTCCGAACGGACTCAGTGCCGCCAGTGACGAAACCGCCTTATCAAGCCTCATATCAAGCTTTGAGAGTATGCTTTCCATACTCTTTGAGATCGAGCCTTCATATCCCGAAAGCTTTTCCTCTGCCTGCTCAAGCTTCTTCACGGGAGAAAGCAGTCTGAGCCTTGAGGAATACTCCCCGACCTTTCCGAGCCTGTCTGAGAGCGACTTTTCAAAGGCTTTTTCAAGCCTGTCACTCACAAGCTTCAGGGTACCCTTCATTTCAGCCATATCCGGTACAGCCTGCTCAGCTGCTGCCGAGGGTGTCGGCACTCTGAGGTCTGCGGCATAGTCAACAAGGGTGGTATCAACCTCATGACCCACTGCCGTAATAACAGGCGTTTCGCAGTCAGCGACTGCAAGCACAACCGACTTATGATTAAAAGGCATAAGGTCCTCTGCCGAGCCGCCGCCCCTTGCAACTATCAGTGTATCTGCTCCGCTTTTGTCGGCCTTTCTGATGGCCTCGCAGATATGGATATGAGCATCATCGCCCTGTACGGGTGCTCCGAAAACCATAAGCTCGCAAAGCGGATAACGCCTTGACATTACCCTTATGATATCCTGCAATGCCGCACCCGTAGGAGATGTCACTACTGCTATCTTCCGAGGGACAAGAGGTATCTGCTTTTTGCGTTCCTGCTTGAATATTCCGAGAGCTTCAAGCTCTTTTTTAGTCTGTTCTATACCTGTGTGTACCTCTCCCACGCCAGAGGGTACTATCTCTGTAACTATTATCTGACAATAGCCGCTTTTTGCATACACGCCTGCATTGCCGACTGCCATTACCTTCATTCCGTCCTCGGGGGTGAACCTCAGCTTTGAGGGCCTTGGAGCGAACATCGCACAGGAGATCGAGGACTCTGTATCTTTAAGCGAGAAATATGCGTGTCCCGAGCGTGAATTAAGGCTGTAGTTCGAGATCTCGCCCTTTACGGCCACGCCCTTCATTTTAGGGTCTGCCTTTATTCTCAAAGACAGGTAATTATTAAGCTGAGTAACCGTCAGTATCGACGCCACTATATCAGCCCCTTTCTCAGTGCCGCATAAACGGCAGTGCCGACGGCATTGTCGGAGGACAGCTCAGGGCTTGCAAAGCTTCCGTACTGCGAGAGCTTCGCCCTGATACTGCGGTTAGACATCACACCGCCTGCATATATTATCTCAATTGCGTTATACTTTTCAAGAAGGGCCTTAGTAAGACCCTCAACAGATGCACAAACGCTGTCGATGCAGAATTTTGCAACATCGCACTTATCATAGCCCGAGTCCATAAGCTTCATGCACTTGTTCTCTATCCCCGATAGCGAGCAGTACAGCCCCTTGACTACAGGTCTTATAGCAAACTGAGTATGGCTTTGTTCGGCAAGCCTTTCAAGCTCTGCACCGCAGGGAAAGCTGAGCCCAAGCCTCACTCCGCAGCGGTCTATTGCCTGGCCTGCATTAAGGTCGGAGCTGCCGCCTATTCGTTCTATCCTTGCATTGTGCTCCTTATCGGGAGTGCAAAGCAGAAGATCGGTAGTTCCTCCGCTTACATGAAATGCCGCAAAGGGCTTATCTCCCTTTATAAGGTCAAGCCTTCCGCAGGAAAACAGAGCCGCCAGTATATGCCCTATCTGATGCGAGGTCATAAAAAGCTCACAGCCTGCCCCGTGTGAGAAGGCGGCTGCGGCATTCATTCCGACTAAAAAGCAAGGCATATATGAGCCCTGTACAAGCCTCGGGGCGCAAGAACAGCCGCAGGCATCAACACGGTCAATGCCCTCAAAGGCCTCTTCCATTATCTCGGGCAGGGCTTTTGTGTGCAGGAAAACTGCATCTGACTGCCTGAGCCCTCTTTCCCCGTCCTTAACGGGCAGCAGCCGCTTTACATTTCTGACACTCATATCAGAGGTGTCGAGCACAGCCGCAGAGGTGGTGTAATTGCTTGTATCAAAGCCAACTGTAATACTCATTTTTCCTCAGTATTAAGGCTCTTTGAATATGAGCCCAGAACTCCGTTGATAAACGATACATCAGGGCCGAAGGTGTACATTCCCGCTATCTTTACTGCCTCGCTGATAGCAACGTTCACAGGAACGCTCTCAACATAAGCTGCCTCGTAAAGGGCAAGTCTGAGCACCGCAAGGTTCACCTTCGGAATACGTGAAATGACACGCTTGTTGCTGTACTTCGAGATGATCTCGTCAAGCTCCTCACGCTTTTCGTCAACTCCACGAACGATAGCCTCGACCTCATCATTAAACGGGAACTCGTCTACCTCTCTTGCATTATCAAAAACATTTTCCAGAGGCTCGTCCTCTCTGAAGCTTCTCTCATAAATGAGCAGAAATGCTGCCTCTCTTATTCCTCTTCTGTTAAGTCCCACAAAAACACTCCTTATTCGCTGTCCTTGTCAATGCCGCAAACGTTCACGTTCACCTTTGCAACAGTAAGACCCAGCATATTCTGAACAGCACTCTTGACCTTATCCTGTACCTCCTCGGCAGTGGATACAGCCTTTGCATTCTGCCTGAGAATTATACCGATAGTTACGGAAAGCACATCGTCAACAAGGCCTATCCTCAGATTGCCGAAGTTCTCCTGTCTGAGCCAGAGCTGTCTCGGGCTCTTCATAACAGGTGCTATCCTGCTTACTCCCTCGATCTCTGCAACGGTATTGATGATTATCCTTGCAACAACCTCCTGACTAACGTGCAGGCTCTTTCCGGAATTTTTAATTACATCGCTCATAAGTATACCTCCATAAGAAAAAATCCTTCAAAATCATACTTAAAGTCATTATAACATATTTTTCAATATGTTACAAGTATTTTTGAAGGATTTTTATATTTATTTTACTATTTGCCGACTGAATATCAGCTGTCAATATCGTATATCCTGATATTCTCGTTCGGAACTGTCACCTGACTGAGAAGGATATCCTTTATCTGAGCCGCCTCACTGGTCTGAAGACCCTTGCTGTCGGTCTTGACGACTATGTCAGCATTGCTTCCGTCTAAGTACACCACGCAGTCCTGAAAGCCTGCTGCCTTGACCAAGCTCTCGACCTTGGTTTCGGACTCCATTAATGACGCCATTGCCTGAGCACTTTCCTCGGCGACGGCTTTCTCCTCTGTTGTGGCATCTCCTCCGCCGATAATGCTTTTGAGCGTTTCCACCGCCTCGTCACGGGAATTCATTCTCTCTATCCTGACCTGCGAGAAATAGTCCTCAGAAGCGCTGTCAGCACTTACAAGCTCAGCCTCGCCATAGCTTACGGAGTTGCTCTTAACTACCTTTGTTTTCTTCACATCAGCACCCGCTGATGAATATGCGTAGTTCACATACACAGCTATTCCAAGCACCAGCGTCATGCCTGCTAACAGCATCTGTCTTTTGCCTATAATAAGTGTCGGTTTTTTCATTCTGCTTACCTCTTTCGTTTATTGATTTCTGCACTCAACGCAGATCTTATCGCTCGGCACGTCAAGAAGCCTTGACACCGCTTTTATCACACGCTCTTTAATCTTTACATCGCCCCCTCCGTCACAGACTATTATTACTCCGCTTATCTGCGGCCTTATTACCTTCTTTACCAGTGCCTCCTTTTCTCCGCCCTCCTCTTTGAACACGATCTCGTTTTTGTAGGTCTCCTCGTTTGCGCCGTCTTTGAGGTCTGTGCTGCGGCTGATATTCTCCGCGTATACATACTCAGTTGTTCCACCGACCGTCAGCATTACCTCGCAGCTGCCTACTCCGTTTACGCTCCCGAGTATCTTTGAGAGCTTCTTTTCCATCTTTCTTGCATACTCATCAGGGTCATCGCTGACAGTGCTCTCAGAGGAAGATGTCTGCTCCTTTTCCTTGTCTGACGAGAACATATCGGACAGGAAAATAAGCCCTATCCCAAGTATACCAATAAGGAAGACCAGCTTATATCTCTGCTCCTTTTTTATGAGTGAACCTATCTTTTTAAGCTCAGGCATCATCGTTTTCAGCTCCGCTGTTTTTGTATTCTGTCTCACAGTCAGGAATGTCTTCCCGTATCAGGGCATCTATTTCACTGTGATCGGATTGTTCCGCACCGTAAAGGCTTACCCTTTCTATCACGATATAATTATATTCATCAAGCCCCGCAGTTATGACAGCCCGTACATTTCTGAAGCCTGCCTGTCTGAGTCTGCCGTTCAGGTACGACTCCACCTCGCTCTCGGCTGAGCTCAGATAGTACCTTGCTGAAAGCTCCGTCATAGATGCAGGCACTCCCTTATCAAGCACATCATCCTTATCGGGGAGATCAAGCACGAAGCCGTCCTCACGGAAGGGCGATACAACGGCTAAAAGCATCACCGCTGCCATTACCGCCCCGAGCAGCTTTGCCGAGCCGCTTTTCGGGGCGGCAAGCCCTGTAAGAGAGCTCACTATCCCGACAGCACAGGCTATGTATATCACTGCTTTGAAGGTTTGCATAGCTTCTCCTTTCAGCCGCCCGAGGCGGTCAACAGTATCACCGAGGTGGCGGTTATAAAAAAGAGCGAATAGGCTATCACTATGCTCATTGCAATAGAGAGCACAGAGTTTATTCCCGAGAGTATCCCTGCGGAGCTCTCGAGAGAGAACATTGAGTGGAGCGTTTCTGCGAGAGATACGGCTATCTTCATCGAGATAACGAGAAGAAGCGGCCGCAGCACTATAATAAAAACGATGATAACTCCTATAACACCCACGCTTGTCCGTATCACTCCGAGACTGCTCTTCACAGCTGAGTAGGCCTCCGAAACCGAGCTGCCTATAACAGGGATAAAGCTTGATGCGGCAAATCGGATAGTTTTCGAGCCGAGAGTGTCGGCGGCATTGCCCGACAGACCTGTGATAGTCATAAGGGCTGTGAATATCAGCATTATAAAGCCCAGCGCCTTTGTCACAAAGCCCTTTACAGACTGTGCCGCCTTGCCAAGGTTCAGGCTCGGATTGATTGCCGAGATGAATGAGAGTGCCGTCACACAGGAGATAAGCGGCATTAAGAGCTTCGATGATGTATAAGCCATCAGCTCACAGACAAAAAACATCACAGAATAGTATCCTGCCGCAGAAACCGCATTCCCCGAGGCGGTCGCAGCACCCGTAAAAACAGGTATATAGCTTATCATAAACTCGTTTATGCTGTTGACAGAGCCGATCAGTGCGTTTAAGCTGTCAGTCAGGCTGTCACTGACGATCAGCACACACACCAGTGCCGATACCGCCCCGAAAACCTGCTCGAGCTTATCTGTTGCAGAAAGTCCCTTTATCATCACGCAGACAGCTGCCGCCGCTATAAGCCTGCCAAGCATTTTTGCTGGCCGTAAAAGCTCCTCCTTGAAGGCACTCCATACTGAGTCGAAAACACTCTTTGGTTCTATTGAGGCAACAGCCTCGGGAGAATCAGCTGTTATGCCATTATCCCGAAGATAACTCTGAGCATCATCTCCGCCAAGCCCTTCAAGCTCACTGTTTATTTCATCTATGAGGGCTTTGTATTCATCTTCCTGCTTATCCTCTGCAAAGGCTGTAAACGGACAAGAGATCAGCACCAGCAGAAGAAGCATTATCATAAAACATCTTTTCATATCATCACGAAAGCATTGAGCCTACAAGGTCAGCCGCCGCAGAAAACAGCGGCAGCGACACACTTATTATCCCGAGCCGCCCTATCAGGTCTGCCTGAGCGGCTATCGCACCCTCTCCGCACTGACGGCAGTATTCCTCTGCAAGAGAGGTAAGATACGCTATCCCGAGAGCTTTGAGCAGTATCTCGAAATACTCGCTGTCTATGCCTGCGTCATCTATCAGAGGTGCGAACGTATCTATTATGTCAAGTGCATAGCCTGCCGCAAAATAGAGTACAGCACTCACTGCAAAAAGCACTCCGAGAAGCTTTATCTCCGAGCTGTCACGCTCTATCATTTTGAGTATTACCGCCGCCGCTATGCAAAATGTTATTATCGCAGTTATTCTCATCAGTACAGCCCGAAAACTTCCTTTATGGTTTCAAACAAGCTCCCTATCTGACGCACTATCATAAGCAGCACAACTATAAGACCTGCAAGAGTCGTCATCATTGCCTGCTCATCACGCTCCGCCCTTTTTAGCAAGAGATTCAGCACCGCCACGATGATCCCTATTGCGGCTATTTTGAATATAAGGTCAATTTCCATAACTCTCTCCTATATGAACAGCACTGCCGCAAACGCTCCCGACAACAGCCCCAGTGCCCTTGCAAGGCGCTTGTCCGAATGGTAACGCTCACCAAGAGCGTTCTTTGCTTCGGCAAGATATGAGTGCAGAAGCTCCGCTTTAAGCTTTTCTCTCTGCATATCACAGGTGCCGAGCTCATCGAAATAGCATATCAGCCGAAGCTTTATATCGGAGCCTGTATCAAGAGCTTGTACCTGTGCTTCAAGCTCTGTTCTGCCAGAGGGCTTTGTTATATCACAGCTAAGAAAGGTGAGCTCCCTGTACTTGTCCCCCGATGAGAGAGAAGAGAGCATTTCCGATGTGGTCATATAGCCCTCTATCATAATAATAAGCTCGCTCGACATTTCACAAAGGGCACAGAGCGTTCTGTAACGGTACTCCAGCTTCTCACTGTAAAGCCTGCCGATCCCTGCTCCCGTCAGCACCAGCAGTAGACAGCCTGCTGCCCTCAGCAAGGCTTTTCTCCTATCAGCGAATATGATACCAGCTTTCCGCAGAGCGGCCCCGTCCCAAGAACTGCACAGGCACTGAAGGCTCCTGCCTTGATAAGCTTTGAGATATACTGCTTTTTCTTCAGCTCTGCAAAGCTGGGTGCGTGGCATGAGGCTACTATACACACTCCCGACCCCAGGGCATAGCGGAGTGCTTCAAGGTCACTTTCGCTGCCTATTTCATCACAGACAAGCACCTGCGGTGACATTACACGAACTGCGGTCATTATTCCGCTGTATTTATCATAGGCGCTGAACACATCGGTCCTTGAGCCAACATCGTTCTGAGGTATGCCGTCAACGCTTGCAGCAAGCTCGTTTCTTTCATCTATGAGAGAGACCCTGTAATTGCTCCCGAGCTGCCTTGTAAGGTCACGAAGGATAGTAGTTTTTCCGCTGGCAGGCGGTCCTGCTATAAGAAGCCCCTTTAAGCCCTCTCCGAATGCCTTTGCATAAAGGTCTGAGGCACAGCCCTTTATCTCTCTTGCTATTCTTATATTCACTGAAGAGATTTCCTTTACATTATCGGTTATGTACCCCTTTTCGGGAGAGATGACTGCCGTTCCGCAAAAGCCCACTCTGCACCCTCCCCTGACGGTGACATAGCCCTCGGTTATCTCTCTGCGAAAGCTGTGTACAGAGCCTTTCATAGCTCTGTGAAAAACAGTGTCTATATCCTCGGCTGTGACAGGCACTCCCGAGGTCTCATCGTTTACGAGTCTGCCGTCCGGGCTTACAAAATACTCCTTTGAAAATGCCGATATGCTGAGCCTTCTTCCACGCCTGAGCCTTATCTCGCAGATGCTCGGCCTTTCACTTGCTGCGACAGCTTCCAGAGCCCGTACTATCGGCTCTGAAAGGAGCTCATATACACTTTCAAGCCTGCTTGTCTCTTTCATATTTACCTCCTGTGTGATGTTTCTCTTTATATAATTCTATGTGCCCTCAGACCTGATTATTACCCCCGAACAGAAAGCCCCGTTATTTGCGAAAGCACGCTGAAAATTTCATTTTGCCCTTGAAAAATATATCAGAATATGTTATAATGACTTTGTAGTGCTTTTTGCACTGTGTAAGATTTGTAAAAAGAGAAGGAGTCAAGAAAATGAACAGTCAGCTTTCACAGGAACAGGTAAAGGTACTGTCACTGACCAAAAGCGTTATCGGCGAGGTCAAAAAGGTCATCATCGGTAAGGACGAGATCATCATCAAGGTGCTGCTCTCTATTCTTGCAGGCGGCCATGTCCTCATCGAGGATATCCCGGGTGTGGGCAAAACTACTCTTGCGGTGGCACTTTCAAAGGCACTGTCGCTCGAGTACAAGCGTTTGCAGTTTACCCCGGATGTTCTGCCTACAGACGTAACAGGCTTTACCATCCTGAACAAAAACACGGGCAAGTTTGAGTACAAGCAGGGTGCTGCTCTTACTAACCTTTTCCTTGCGGATGAGATAAACAGAACGTCGTCTAAGACGCAGTCCGCACTGCTGGAGGTCATGGAAGAGGGCAAGGTAACCGTTGACGGTGTTACCCACAAAGCACCTGACCCGTACATTGTAATTGCAACACAGAATCCTATCGGCTCTATCGGAACACAAATGCTCCCCGAGTCGCAGATGGACCGTTTTATTGTAAGGCTCACTATGGGCTATCCAAGCCTGGAAAACGAAATATCAGTCCTCAAAGCTAAGCAGAACCTCGTACCTGTTGACAATGTACGTCCTGTGGTTTCGGCTCAGGATATTATTGCCGCAAGAAACGAGGTGGACAACGTTTATGTTTCCGATCAGATTTTCCGCTATATAGCTATGCTCTCAGACGCTACAAGAAACAACGAGTTTATAAAGCTCGGTCTCTCCCCGAGAGGTACTATCGCTGTGCTTCGTATGACTAAGGCTACAGCTCTTCTCAGAGGAAGAGATTATGTTATTCCCGATGATGTGCTCTACTGCCTTGAAGATGTTGTGCTCCACAGAATAATTCTCAGCTCAAAGGCAAAGATCAACAGCATCACGGGCTCTCAGGTGCTGAAGAGCATAACCTCCTCAGTTCAGGTGCCGAGGATAAGCAGGTAAGGAGAAAATATGATCGTTATATATTTTATTCTCCTTGTTATAGGGTCGTTTTTCTACATTCTCTATGATGAGCCGTTTTCGTTCTACCTGATATGCTTTCTGGCGGCACTTCCTGTTGTTCTTTTCATTATGCTGAAGATATGCTCGAAAAAAGTCAGGGTGAGCTTTGCAGGTGCTCAGAAGGTATGTGTTAAAGACTCGAGGATACCTGTAGTCATAAGGTGCGAAAACAGGGGCATTATACCTGTGTCTGATCTTATCATCGAGATAGAGTACTTCAATGCGATCGACTCAAAGCGTGACAAGGTGAAGATAAGCACTCCCCTTTTTCCGAAGGACGTGCAGTTTCTGACGCTGCATCTGCGCTCTCAGCACTACGGCACGATACGCCTTGTGATAAAACACTGTCGGGTATGCGATATGCTGAAGCTTTTCAAGCTGAAGGTAAGACCCTTTATCAAAAAGGGCTTCTACGATGAAACCTCATTCACCGTTATACCTAATGTTATCCCGATAGAGAACCCGATCGCCAACTACTCGGAAATGGGACTCGAAACTGACGAGTACTCCAAAGACCACAAGGGTGATGACCCCTCGGAGATATTTGACATTCATGAGTATCAGGAGGGCGACAAGATAAACCGTATCCACTGGAAGCTCTCCGCAAAGCAGGATACTACTATGGTAAAGGATTATTCGCTGCCGATAGCGAACTCTATCATAATGATAGTGGATATGAATATAGATAAAAGCCGCAAGGACTATATGCTGCTCTACGATGCGGCTGTTGAGACTATATCCTCGCTGACACAGTATCTTACAGAAAACAGTGTCGCTCATAAGGTGATATGGTATGACACAGCTACAGACCAGAATATGACCATGACGGTAAAGGATGAGGAAAACGCAAGAGTGCTTATGAGCCTGCTTTTAAGATCAGGTCTTCACAGCGACAGGCACCCTGCACTCCTTAACTATGTAAACACTCCCGACCGCTTCAAATGCGGTCATCTGCTCTACTTTTCCGCAAAGTACGACAGCTCCGTTACAGCCGCTATGAATGATGCTGAGCTTGCGTTCAGGTATTCATATATGCTTGTAGGTGCTGACGAAAGTGCAGAAAGGCTTTATGATGAATTTGCCGATATCGTTGCAATAAACGAGGTCGGTGCTGTAGAGAGCATAAGGGAGCTTTGCTTATAAAATAAAGGTGACAACAATGAGTAACAGAAAGAAAAACAAACAAAAGGATTTCGGCCTGATATCAAGCAGCGGTATCATGATAGAGGGCGATATTCTGCTTGATTGTCAGAGGGAGCACTCTTCTCAGCACTACTACATTATTCAGCTGATACTGAGCTTTCTTGCTGCGTTCTGTACGCTTGCAGTAGGTGCCTCCTATCTGACGCTTGAAATATCTTATGATGCACTGTTCATTTATACGGCGATGCTGACATTATCATTCGGTCTGCTAAAATCCAAGCAGTTTATTGTAAAGGCGGCTGCACTTATCTATCTTGTGTGCCACTGTATTTATATTCTGAGCAAGATAACCGAAATAACCAAAGGCTTTCAGATCGTAGCAAATGACTACGTTGTAAATGTAACACACAATCACGGCGGAGCGTTCAGCTCAGCTGTATCTAAAATACATTCTTATGATAATAAGGTAAGCTATGTGCTGCTGTTCTTTATTGCACTTGCAACGCTCGAGGCCGTTATCTGCTCGCTTTCCTGTGTGTATAAGATGGATTTCCCTATCCTGTTTATATTCACATTCCCGATAGTGGAGCTGGGTCTCTATTTTGATGCAGTACCTAACACCGCAGCTATAGTGGGTCTCTTCTGTGTGTGGATAACTGTGCTTGCTGTACACATAATAAACCATACAACCAACAAGGCAGGAAGAAAAAACACCTTCGCTGTTCACGAACGGCGAAAAACCTATTATTTTACCTCGCAGAAGGCGAAGGCTGCGTTTTATTCGGTGTATATAAGGTTCACAGCCCTGCTTGTGGCAGCTATTTTTACTCTCACCATAATCTTCTCTGCGATAACAGGCTTTACAAGACCCGATTCGTTTGAGACCTACAGAAGAAACCTCTCGCACTTTATTGACGAGCTTATCGAGAACGGCCCCGAGCAGGCGATCTTCGACTGGAAGAACAAGAGCTTTTCCATTATTCCTGTAGGACCTGCAAACGGAGGTCTGCTTGGACGTACTGACGGAATAAAGTTCAATGATTCGGTCTCCCTGAAAATAGAGGTGCCTGCCTTTAAGAACACACTCTATCTGAGAGGCTACACCGCAGGTATCTACGATGATAACTCATGGTCGATATCGGGCACCGATGACAGTGAGGTAAGCTTTGATGACCTGCTTGAAGAAAGCGGTGATCACTGCACTCAGGACCTTAACTACCTTTGCGTTCACGGAAGCGATACAGCAGATAGTGCAAGCATTAAGGTAGAAGCTATAGGTGCGAGCAAGAAGTTCATTTATGCCCCGTATAATACGCTCTATTCGTTCTCAGGCAGAAACAATGAAAAGAAATTCACTCCGACTCTTGATTCCTATGTGAGAACACCCTCAAAGTCCTATGACCTTACATTCAGAAACTACGAGGAGGACTACGATATTTACGGCGGATACTACAATCCCGAAAATATCAAGGAGCTTGACAGCGAAAACCTCACAAGCTCACAGATGGACGCTCTTGAGGAGTACGAGGATTTTGTTTATGATGAGTATACCGAAACCCTTGACGGTGAGGAGATAAACAGAGCATATCAGGAGATACTGAATAATTATCTGCCGTATTCGCCTGAATACTGCACCTATCCTGACTATTATGAGGCTATCAAAAACTACTTTAATGACGATGTTCAGGGCTTTCACTATACCACTCAGCCGCAGAAAACACCTGATGATGTTGACTTTGTGGAGGACTTCCTCAACAGGCGTGTGGGCTACTGCTCATACTTTGCGACAGCAGGTGCTCAGCTTTTAAGGAAGTTCGGCTTCCCTACCCGATATGCAGAGGGCTATATGATACTTCCCTCACAGCAGGGCACAAAGCCAAACAGCAAGGATATGTTTGAGATATCCGTCAAGGACAGATGCGCTCATGCATGGGCAGAGGTCTACATCGACGGGCTGGGCTGGTACCCCGCTGAGTTTACTCCCGGCTATGACAACGATAATCCAAACCTTTCAGATGCCGACAAAAACCCGGGAACTATCAAAAAGCCATCTGATAATTCGCAGGTGCAAAAGGACAGCTCCTCTGCAGCCGACCAAAACAGCAGCTCCGAGAGCAAGGCTGATTCATCAAGCTCCTCTAAAGCTTCGTCCTCTTCATCAAGGGCGGCTTCATCATCGAAGGCATCAAACAGCAGCTCCTCGGGGGCTGCAGGAGAATACGGCTCGGGCAGCGGTGCCGATGGCCACGGAAACTCCTCAGAAGGGCAGCGTGCTGCTAAAAAGCCTATGCCGCCATTAGTCAGCGGTATACTTTATACGATAGCTGCACTAATTCTGATTTGTGCGCTGTTCTGGCTGAACAGAAACTTCAAGCTCAAGGCTATGCACAAGGCAACTACCGAAGGCTCTGCAAATGAACGCTCTGTGGAGATATACAGGTATATGCTGAAATACCTCTCGCTAATCGGTCTTTACAAGAGCCGCAACATCACCGATATGAAAACCGCTGATGAGATCTGCGAAAAGCTGAAAGAGGCGAGCTGTGCAGGCATTGAGCCGCAGGTAAGATTTATTGCCGAGCTTGCCGTAATGGCAAATATGAGTAACAGCGAGATCCCCGCAGAAAAGGCCGAACAGGCACTTTCAATGCTTGAGATCATCAGGAACGATGCTGTTTACAATAAGCTTAGCACCTTAGGAAAAATATCCGCAAAATTCATAAACGGACTTTATTAAGAACTATCGCCCTGCATTAATAATGCAGGGCGACTGTATATTTTAGAGAAGCTTGCCAATAATAGGTTTGAGCGGAGGTGAGCTTATGCTGAGTTTTATCCTTGGGACTGTTTTTGGCGGACTCTTCGGAGTGGTAACTATGTGCCTGTGTCAGATATCATCAGAGAGCGACAAAAAAATGAATGAGGGACAGTAGTAGGCTGCCCCTCATTTTTATTTCTCTTCGATATCAATAACGCAATACTCAGACTTGGTTCCCGTCTTGAAAACCAGCTCCCAATCTGCAATACCCGAGGTCACAAGGAAGTTCGTTCCATTCCTGTTTTCGTAGCCGTAGGTGCGGTCATTTACGCTCATAAACAGCCCGAAATGCGTCAACGGGAAAAGCTGTCCTCCGTGAGTGTGCCCCGAGAGTACAAGGTCTGCATTGGTCTTAGCCTCAGCTGCATAGTCAGCAGGCTGGTGATCCATAACTATTATGTACTTACTGTCATCGAGGTCTTTTATAAGCTCAGAGGCAGATGCTCTGTCCTCAAAGGACTTGTCAGCTCTGCCGACAAGATAAAATCGGTCATCAATAAGCTCGGTCTCGTCAACCAGAATGTGAACTCCGTTCTTTTCAAGCTCGGCTTCAAGCTCCTCAGCACTGAACCCTCTGGAGCTGCCGTAATAACCCTTATCATGATTTCCGTAGGCGAACCACACTCCGTACTTTGCATCTATCTGCCCGAGTGCCTTACAACTTCTTATCATTTCCTCCTTAGTGGTGCCGTCATCAACATAATCGCCGGCGATAAGAACAATATCGGGCTTTTCAGCATTTACTCGCTCCATATGTTTGGCAAAGCCCTCACCGTCAAAGGTCGCACCTACATGGGAGTCGGCAAACATTACCACATGAAGCTTACCGCCCAAATCCTTTTCTGTCGTAAGTGTGTAATTTGTCACCCAGACATTTACGCAAAGGTAATACGCTATTGACATATAAACCGTTGTTGTTGCCAGTGCAAGCCAGCCCTGCAGATAAATCTTAAACTCCTTGCCTGCAAGCTTTTTTATAGCAAGAAAAATCCCTCCGTAGATAAGCCAGAAAATGCACAGGTGCAGAAAAATAATTATCGCATTGATCGGTGTCAGTATAATTGAGAATACTCCGAAGCCCAGAACTATCAGTCCCAGAGATATAATACGTTTAGGCCAGGGCTTCTCTTTTGCAAGTTTCTTAATCAGCCCAAAACGGCTGATCGAATGAATCATATAGAATATACCTGCTCCGACAGCTGTTAAAACCAGTACTAAAATTGCTATCCACATTCCCATTATATCACCTCAGTTTGATTATAACACAATTTTAATCTCAATATGTGAACTGCGTATAAAAAAAGACTGCCGCAAAAGCGACAGTCTTTGAAGCTTTGTATTAACCCTTTACGCTTCCGAGAGCTACACCACGAATGATGAACTTGGAAAGAATGAGGTATACAACTACAACAGGGAGGATAGCTATGAGAATGTACATATAGAACAGACCCATATCTGTCTCCTGAGGTCCTGCATTTCTCATTGCGGAGAGCACGAGCGGAACTGTGTAGTTAGACTTGCTTGTAATAACGAGTCTTGGCATGAAGTAGTTGTTCCACTGAGCTACGAATGTGAAAATAAGCTGTACAGCGTATGCAGGCTTCAGAATAGGAGTAACTATTCTGTTAAAGGTCATAAACTCACCGCAGCCGTCAATTCTTGACGCCTCAACGATCTCAAGCGGCAGAGATGACTTCAGATACTGCTTCATAAAGTAATATGTTGCAGGAGCTGCTGCAGCAGGAATAATAAGAGGGATGTAGTTGATGATCAGGCTCTTGGAGTCTGTCATGCCCCATGCCTTTATCATTCTGTAGAAACCAATAGCAGAGGACTGTGTAGGAACCATCATAACGATGAGTATGAACATATCTGCGATCTTTCTGAGCTTGAAATCAAATACATGGATCGCATAAGCTGTAAGAGCAGATACATAAACGCTAAGTATAGATGCACAAGCAGAAATAAGAAGTGAGTTTCTGAGAGCCTTGAAAACACTACCGAACGAAACCGTTGTGGTGCTGTTGAAAAGCTTCTTGAAGTTTGTCCAGAGCAGTCCGCTCGGATAGAGCTGAAGACCGGTCTGCTTCTTCTCTCTGGTTGCATTCATAATCAGAAGATAGAACGGGAACAGTGAGAGTATTACAAGAATAACAAGCACTGTGTAAGCGATAATTCTTCTGACAAGTATGTTAGTCGAGCTGGCCTGAGAGCCAACAACATCAGTTTTAACTGCCATTCAAATTACCCCCTTGCCTTCTTCTTTTTCTTTTTCTTATCGTTGTCCTCAGATGTAAGCATCATAGCAAGGCCGACAATAAGAGTGAAAATAAAGATCAGAACTGACAAAGCCGAGGCCTTACCGATGTCTCCGTCTTTATTCGTCTGAATGATCATAACGAGCGTTTTCAGCATAGGTTTACCTTCTACGATCGGGTTACCGTTATCGTTAGTGATCAGCGACGGAACGTCGTACATCTGCAAACCACCGATAAGGGAGGTAATAAGAACGAAGGAGAGAATAGGCCTGATAAGGGGCATAGTAATCTTCCAGAAAATATCTGTAGATGTAGCACCGTCGATCTGAGCCGATTCGTAAAGTGAAGGGTCAACACCCATAATAGCAGCCATCAAAAGGATGGTCGTATTTCCGTACCAAAGAATGAAGTTGATAAAACCAACTACAGCTCGTGCAGACCATGCATTCTCAGCGAGCACATCAAATCCGAATACATCGTAAAGAGCGCCGCCCTTGGAACACAGGTTGTAGAACAGGAACGCAATAGCCGAAGCCATGATTACGTTCGGGAGATAAATAACTGTCTTGAAGAAGCCCTGAGCCTTGAGCTTGAGGTTCAGATCAGTGAACCAAACAGCAAGGATAAGGGAAACGAGGATCTGAGGGATAAATCCGATCAGCCACATTGAAACTGTATTCCAGACAGTCTGGAAGAAATCGCTGCCTGATGAAAAAATACTGGAATAGTTGTCTAAGCCGCACCATTTTGGCACTACCTCAACGACTTCTCTTGTCCAACCACCCTGCATTGAGCCCTTATCAAGCTGATAATCCATAAAGCTGTAATAGAAGGTCTCTAGCAGAGGATAGAGGTGGAACACACAGTATACAGCGAAGAAAGGGATAAGAAAGATATAGCCCCATTTTGCGTAGCTAACGCTTTTTCTCTTCATATACAATACCTTAAATAATTGCGAGCAATCATATTCCTTTCTGTAGAATTACATTAAATAATAGGGGGGGGATTTCTCCGCCCCCTATATTTAATCTACTATCTGAGTTTTAATTAGAAATCGTACTCAAGTGTAGGATAGAGCTCAGACAGAGCGGTCTTGAATGCTGCAAGTGCATCCTCGTAAGAAGATGTGTTGCCAAGGAAGTAATCCTTCATAGCAGC
>ONLC01000191.1 GCA_900318545.1 uncultured Eubacteriales bacterium | reverse complement strand
CGAGGGTTCCTATTCCACTGACCCCACCGATCCGAAATGCAGGATAAGAGAGTTCAAGGAACTGGTGATGACCCTGCATAAAAACGGCATTGGCGTGATAATGGACGTGGTTTATAACCATACCTACCATTCCGAGGATTCTTCCTTTGAGAAGGCTTTCCCGGGGTACTATCACCGCAGGCGCAGCGACGGGACCTTTTCCAACGGCTCGGGCTGCGGAAACGAGACTGCTTCGGAACGGCTGATGTTCCGCAAATACATGATAGATTCTTTGAAATTCTGGGCAGAGGAGTATAAGGTGGACGGCTTCCGCTTTGACCTTATGGCGCTGCACGATATCGAGACTGTCAATATCATCAGAGATGAACTGGATAAGATCGACCCGTCACTGCTGATGTACGGCGAGGGCTGGACAGGCGGCGAATCACCGATGCCCTCGGATAAGCTGGCTTATAAGTGGAACAGCTATGAGTTCGGCAGAGTAGGGCTTTTCAACGACAATATCCGTGATTCTATTAAAGGGGGAACCTTTAATCCTTATGAAACAGGCTTTATAAGCGGTAACCGAAATGCATCGGCTGTGCTGAGAAGAGGTATAGTTGGCTCAGTTCCGCATTATCAGATAAACAATGCAAACGAAGCCTGCTGGGCTTATGAGCCGACACAGTCAGTAAACTACTGTGAAGCACATGATAATCATACCCTTTGGGACAAGCTTTGTATTTCCGCTAAAAATGAAAATGAAGAAATACGCATTAAAATGGACAAGCTTGCTGCTGCCATATTGATATTATCACAGGGTATGCCTTTTATTCAGCTGGGTCAGGATTTTCTGAGGACCAAGCCTCGTATTCTTAAAGAAGACGAGCAGCCCAATGATGTGAATATTTACAGCCACGACAGCTATAATGCTCCTGACTTTACAAATTCTATCAAGTGGGACAGAAAAAAGACCTACAATGATGTTTTCAAGTATTATAAATCTCTTATCAGCCTCAGAAAGAGCAGCCCTCTGTTCAGAATGAGCACTAAGGAAGAGGTAAATGCACATCTCAGATTTGTTGATACAGGAGATTATAATTTCATCTCATTTGTTCTCGAAAATGAGAACGAATGCTATGCAATTGCATTTAATCCGTACTATGAGGAAAGACGTTTCAGGCTGCCTGACGGTAGATTTTTTATGAGACTTGACAGCAGCGGAGGAATGAACAGCTTCGCTGAGATTAGATATGACGGAGTCTGTCCGCCTATCTCAGCGGTTGTATATAAAAGATTTAAAAACAGTTGATTCGGTATCACCGAAGGAATGGAGGTTAATTATGGGACTTTTTGACAGCAATCCTACTCCCCCTGTGAACAGTGCTCCGAGCGGCACAAACAAATTTGTTGACATCGTTTTTGCCAATCTTCCTGAAAATGTTGAGCAGTTCAAGGCTTTGCCGCAGGCACAGCTTACAACTCCGTTTGAAACGGCAGCTCTGACAGTTCTTGCATTCTGCTTTTATCCAAAGGATAAGGCTGCTTCGCTCGAGATGCTCAATTATCTTAGAGGACCCCGTCCGCTGAGCCCTTATGACGAGCAGTTTATCCGTGACAGATTTATGGACAAGGATTATGTTCCGAGGTCATATTTCACAGGCGCTGTTCCTGCTAACGATTACCAGCCCTCACAGCCTTATACAGTAAGAGTGAGTGAGAATCCGTACAGCTATCAGAATGAAGGCTATTCCAGAATGTTCCTTACCTCAGGCGGTGCTGATTCTCAGAGATATATTGATCTCAGGCTTGCAAAGGATGGTAAGTGGTACCTTTGGGAGCAGTATATACTTTCAGGTATCAGAGAGCCTGAAAGCTCTAACTCTTGGGCATAAAATAATCAACGGCGGAGGTTAAGTCCGCCGTTTTTTATGCTTTACAATATAGAATATCTATGTTATAATGTAAATATGTAAGAATGGAGTGATCTGGATGAGTAGATTTGCAAGAAAATTCATTGGCTCTATGATGATCTCAGCGATCATACTTATTCCTATACTTGATATTTTTATACAGTTTACATTTGATGCGGTAAGGATAGACACAGAGAAGTCTCAGCTTTGGAAGATGATAGTTGTTGTTTTCTTATCTGCTGCTGTATTTGTGTTCATGGCATTGTTTTTGGGACGGCTTTTTACAAGGTACTTCAAGGGGCGTGAGTATGAGCTGTCCCGAGGAAGCGAATTTGGTTTTTTCAGAAACTATGTGCTTTTTGCGGCTGCGGTAATTGCTGCTGATATGATGTATTTGTATAAGCAGTGCAAGCCGTTTTTTGAAAAAGAATATCTTGATGCACAGATGCGCATCAAGATAAATGATTTTGTTGATGAGGTTGAGTCGGCTCAGCTGACTGAGCTTGCAAAAAGCTATGAGGCTATACTTGATATTATTTTTTACTCTGTGATAGCCGCCTGCATTGTTGAGGTTATTATTCTGTTGTTCAGTGCTCGTTTTCTGGTAAAAAGCTATCAGTCGCAGGGAAGTATAATGCTTACAAAATAACGGAGGTAAATTATGAAGCTTATTTCTTGGAACGTAAACGGATTCAGAGCCTGCCTTAAGAAGGGCTTTGAGGATTTTTTCAATTCTGTGGATGCAGATGTGTTCTGTATTCAGGAGACAAAAATGAAGCCCGATCAGGCTGACTTTGAGCCTGCCGGCTATAAAAAGATCTTTCACAGTGCTGAGAGGGCAGGATATTCGGGAACAGCTGTTTTTACAAAAATAGAACCTATCTCAGTTACATACGGACTTGATGGAGAGCATCTCGATGAAGGCAGAGTTATCACCTGTGAATTTGAGGACTTCTATTTTGTATGCTGCTATACTCCGAACGCACAGAATGAGCTTAAAAGAATAGACTACAGAATGGAATTTGAAGACGCTATGAGAGCCTACCTTATGAAGCTCGATAAAACAAAGTCTGTTGTTTACTGTGGCGACCTGAATGTAGCCCACAATGAAATAGACCTTAAAAATCCGAAAACTAATGTAGGCAATCCGGGCTTCTCCGATCAGGAAAGAGGCAAAATGACGGAACTTCTTTCAAGCGGCTTTAAGGACACGTTCAGAACGCTGTATCCTGATAAGACTGATGCATATACATGGTGGTCATATCGTGCAGCTGCGAGACCTCGCAATATTGGCTGGCGTATAGACTACTTTATAGTTTCCGACAGATTTATGGAGAGAGTAAAGGACTCGGTAATTTTCGCTGAGGTAATGGGCAGCGATCATTGTCCTGTTGGTCTTATAGTTGAGTAATAAGTGTTTACAAGAAAAAAGCAGCCACTTAGTGTGACTGCTTTTAATCTTATGCCTCTACAGGCTCTGTTCTGATTCTGATTTTCGGGAGCTTCTCAATAGTGGAATATGTATTCATCAGACCATCATCAAGGCTCAGATCATTTTCTCCGTTTGCAGGAGGAGCGAATATTCTGAGCTTCAGGTCAGCAGCTCCGTCAAGAGGCTTCTCGAAGAAAGCACTCATAAGGTCGATGACCTTAGCATTTGGTGATTTATAGAACCATGTTCCGTTGAGCTCCATAATAAGGTTGGAGTCGTCTTCAAAATAAACCTCGCAGAAGTGTGGGTTCTTATCAAAGTGAAGTGGTATCTCGATACCCTCAGCGTCCTCAGCACCGCCCCATCTGAGCTTAGCAGGGAAGCTGATCTCCTCTCCTGATGTCATCTTCGGACTGTAGAATTCATCGTGGATAATGTCCTTGTAAACCTGCATAAGAGGCTGTTCAATACCGCAGTCAGGATAGTTCGGATCTTCGATCTCGAGACCGAGTCTTCCTCTGTCTCTGAACTGATACATAGTAAATGCATTGAACCAGCCCTTCTCATCGTCAGCCTTGAGCAGGTCACAGAATTCCTTTACCATTGCAGCCTGATCGTAAGGCCCTGTAACGTCGCCGTCAGCGTTGAGCTCACTCATTACCATAGGCTTTTCTACACCGTCATTGATCTCGCAAAGTCTTCTGTAGGTTCTCTTTGTGTACTCATATACATCCTTGATAACAGAGCGTGAATGAGTTGTGCCGCCTCTTTCAGCAACATCATATGGCCAGCCCCAGTGCAGAGCAAAATACTTGTCAATACTCCAGATATCGCACTCTCTGTAAGCCTGCAGGAACTCTTCTTCCATTTCAAGCTTGCCTGTCTTATCATCAATTCCGCCTGCGCAGAGGATAGTCTTAACATTAGGAGCGTACTCTTTAAGTATTCTGTTGAATTTGCAGAAGAAATCTCCAAGCTCTTTATAGGAAGCTCTCTTTGTAAACGAGAACCAGTCTCCTGTACACTCGTGGTTAATTCTTAAAAGAACCCTGCCGAAGGGTCTTAGATCTTTAGCAATAGCTATAAGGTGCTCTTCAGAAACATTCGGGTCAACAGTAAGAGTAAGAACAACATCCTGTCC
>ONLC01000220.1 GCA_900318545.1 uncultured Eubacteriales bacterium | reverse complement strand
GAGAAAGCAGATCCTTGCTCTTGCTAAGCAGTACGGTGCAGTTATCCTTGAGGATAACCCCTACGGCGACCTGAGAATTGCAGGTGAGGATATTCCCTCAATGAAGAGCATGGACAATGACGGCATAGTTTGCTATACAAGAACATTCTCGAAGATTCTCTCACCCGGTATAAGAGTAGGCTATATCAGCGCTCCGAAGGAGATCGTCGGAAAGATCACTGTCTGCAAGCAGGTAGACGATGTTCATACAAACATCTGGGCTCAGGTGCTTACCTACCGCTTTATGACTCAGGTTGACATGAAGGCTCATATCAAGGGGCTTCGGGATATTTACAGAAAGAAGTGCAATCTCATGCTCTCCGAGATAGAGAAGAACTTCTCCTCAAAGGTTCAGTTCACAAGACCTGAGGGCGGTCTTTTCATCTGGTGTACTCTCCCCGAGGGCTATGACATGATGAGCTTCTGCTCCAGAGCTGTTCAGGAGTACAAGGTGGCTGTTGTTCCGGGAAGTGCTTTCATGATCTCCGAAAATGACAAGACCTCTTCGTTCAGACTGAACTTCTCGACTCCTACCGATGAGCAGATAATCGCAGGCTGTGAGAAGATAGGAAAGCTCTCAAAAGAGATGTTCGGAGAATAATTTAGCTTTGAAAGGACAATATAAATGAAACTTGGTATGGTAGGACTCCCGAACGTGGGAAAGTCAACGCTGTTCAATGCACTTACAAATGCAGGTGCGGAGTCAGCAAATTATCCGTTTTGTACTATAGAGCCGAATGTAGGCATAGTATCAGTGCCTGATGAAAGGCTCGATAAGCTTGCCGAGATGTATCACCCTGTAAAGTTCACACCTGCAACTCTTGAATTTGTTGATATAGCAGGTCTTGTAAAGGGAGCTTCAAAGGGCGAGGGTCTTGGAAACAAGTTCCTCTCTAATATCCGTGAGGTTGACGCTATAGTTCACGTTGTAAGGTGCTTTGAAGACGAGAACATAGTTCACGTTGACGGCTCGATAGACCCGATCAGGGATATAGAAACTATAGACTTAGAGCTTGTGTTTGCTGATGTTGAGCTGATCGAGAGAAAGCTTGACCGCACCAAAAAGGCTATGAAGGGCGACAAGTCACTTGCAGCCGAGGTTGACTTCTTGGAGAGACTTAAAGCATGGCTTGAAGAGGGCAAGGCAGCCCGCGGCTTTGAAATGACAGACGACGAAAGAGCGACACTGAAAGAAACTCCGCTGCTGTCCTTAAAGCCTGTTATCTATGCGGCTAACCTTAGCGAGGACGACTTCAAGAATAATATAGAGACCTGTGAGAACTATAAGAGAGTAGCTGAGCACGCAAAGGCGGAGGGCTCGGCAGTGTTCCCGATATGTGCTCAGATAGAGGCTGAGATCTCCGATATGGAGGACGAGGATAAGGAAATGTTCCTTTCCGACCTCGGACTGGAGACCTCGGGACTTAACCGTATCATTAAGGAGGGCTATTCGCTTCTTGGACTTATCTCCTATCTTACAGCAGGCGAGCCCGAGGTAAGAGCGTGGACAATAACCAAGGGCACAAAAGCACCTCAGGCGGCAGGAAAGATACACACCGACTTTGAGAAGGGCTTTATAAGAGCTGAGGTAGTGTCCTTTGATGACCTTATGGCCTGCGGCTCAATGACTGCCGCAAAGGAAAAGGGTCTTGTACGCTCCGAGGGCAAGGAATATGTAATGCAGGACGGAGACATAGTTCTTTTCCGTTTCAACGTATGATCATCAAGCGTGTAAGCAAGCTTATTCAGGCAACAGTCTTTATTTAGGTAATTTATTTAGGTAATAGGGAAAAGGGAATAGGGAATAGGTATGGTGTCCGCAAAGCGGACTTATGCCCATTCGGGCACGCAGAGAGTGCTGACTTTTCCATTTGTTGTTCTAAAATATTAAAAGCAAAAAGGCTCCGAAAAAACTCGGAGCCTTAATTATTGCCTAAACCTTACCGCCTAGGGGTATGGGGCACAGCCCCATTTATAATCATCACCGAAGGTGATACCTTACCTATTCCCTATTCCCTATTACCTGTTACCTAAAAACTACCTGTTACCTAAAAACTACCTGTTACCTAAAAATTACCTATTACCTAAATTATTACCTGAATAATTGCTTGTTACAGGATAAAGCAGATCAGCCCCGAGCAGCCCTCGTTTATCATGCGTTCAATGGTTTCTCTGATCTTCAGCCTTGCATCATCTGGCAGCTTTGAGAGCTTTCCGCTGAGTCCCTCCTTAACAAGCTCGTGAACGCTCTTTCCGAAGATGTTCGACTCCCATATCTTTTCGGGGTCGTCCTCAAAATCGCCAAGCATATAAAGTGCAAGCTCCTCGGACTGCTTCTGCGTTCCGACAATAGGCGAGACCTCGGTATTGATAGTTGTTTTCATAAGGTGTATTGCAGGTGCCTTTGCACGCAGCCTGATACCGTACTTGCCGCTTTGACGGATGATCTCGGGCTCTTCAAGTCTTAGCTCGTCAGCCTCGGGCAGAACAATACCGTAGCCCGTGGCTTCCATTTCATCAATAGCGTTCTGATATTTCGCAAAGCGTTTCTTTATCCGCATAAGCTCCATTATCTGCGGCATAAGGTCATTTTCATTGTTGATGTCAAGCTCAGCCGCCTCGCCGATAACCTTGAAGAAAAGCTCACTTTTAAGCTCCGCTTTTATCAGTGCCGAGCCGTTAGCGGCATCTATGCTCATAGTCTTTGCAGAGGTAAGCCACTCTATCTCCGAGAGCTTATCAGAGAGCGTTTCTATATCACGCAGAGTGTTTACATCTGCTGCGGCTGCCCTTATCTGAGCATATAAGCCGCCTTTCAGCCAGTGACCTGCGGGAAGAGAGTTAATCCACGAGGGCATCTCAATTCCGATATCTCTTATAGGGAAAGCGTAGAGTACATTTGTGAGTATCTCGGTTATAGCGTCCTCGTCAAGCTCCAGACAGTTGACGGCTATTACCGAGGTATCGTATTTTTCGCTCAATGAGCGTGCAAGCTCCTTTGATTCTGTCGAGTCTGGCTCAGTGCAGTTGAGAAGCACTGCAAACGGCTTGTCGATCTCCTTGAGCTCATTAATTATGCGTTCCTCGCACTCCTCATATTCCTCACGTGGGAGACCTGTTATACTGCCGTCTGTAGTCACAACAAGCCCGATTGTCGAATGCTCGGTTATAACCTTTCTTGTGCCGACCTCGGCAGCCATATTGAAGGGTATTTCCTCATCAAACCAGGGGGTCATCACCATTCTGGGAGCTTCGTTTTCTATGTAGCCCTGAGCACTCGGGATTATGTAGCCCACACAGTCTATCATTCTGACATTGAACTTAGTCCCCGAGGCAAGCTCCACACTTACTGCCTCCTCGGGAATGAACTTAGGCTCAGTAGTCATGATAGTCCTTCCGCCCGAGGACTGCGGCAGCTCGTCAATAGCTCTTTCACGGCTGAAATCACTGCTGATGTTCGGTATAACAAGCTGCTGCATAAATTCCTTTATAAAGGTCGATTTACCTGTTCTGACTGGTCCTACAACACCGATGTAGATGTTGCCGCCCGTTCTTGTGGATATGTCTTTATATATATC
>ONLC01000255.1 GCA_900318545.1 uncultured Eubacteriales bacterium | reverse complement strand
CTTTGAAAAGCCATTTATAACTATCGTGCGCTCTCGCATATCATCAAGTGATGCAATAGAGACGTGTTTGCCGCTGTATGTAAGTTCGGAATAAATCTCGTCGGAAAGGACAAGTATATTAGTATCTTTAAGTACCTCTGCAATTGCTTCAAGATCTTCCCTGCGCATAACTGCACCTGTGGGATTATTGGGATAAGGCAGCACCAGCAGCTTTGTTTTATCTGTTATCTTCTCACGCAGTTCCTGCGCTGTAAGTCTGAATTCATCTTCAGCCTTAGTCTCGATAGGAACAGGTACACCGCCGCACAGACTGACAATCGGACTGTAACATACAAAGCTTGGTTCAACGATAAGAACTTCATCCCCTGCCGATATAACAGAGCGCAGACAAAGATCAATACCCTCAGAACCGCCGACCGTAACGATGATCTCATCTTTCGGGTCATATTCCACACCTATCCTGCGCTTAAAATAAGCAGAGATCTCTTGTCTAAGGTCTGCAAGACCTGCGTTAGCCGTATAAGATGTCCGTCCCTTTTCAAGCACTTTGATAGCTTCCTGACGGACTATCCACGGTGTTTTGAAATCGGGTTCGCCAACGCCCAATGATATAACACCCTCAAGCTGTTGAGCAATATCAAAAAATTTCCTGATGCCCGAGGGTTTCATATTACATATTGTGGGTGAGAGCGCTTTCTTATAATCTATCATGGAAATATAAGTCCCCTCTCATCGGTATCTTCAGGATCGGTAACGATGCCGTTCACCTTATAGCTTCTCAGCAGAAAGTGTGTGGTCGTAGACTGAACTGCATCTATAGCAGCAAGATTTTCAGCGACAAACCTGGAGATCTCCCTGATATTTGAACCTGTAACAGAAACAAGTATATCATATGCCCCTGACATCAGCCTGACTGAATCGACCTGTTCGTAGGAAGCGATAGATCTTGCGATATCATCATAGCCCGATTGAGACTGAGGGGTGACTTTCAGTTCGATCATTGCAGTGATCGATGCAGGATCATAGACAGTTTCATCAATTATGGCAGTATAGCCTGTGATAACACCGTCCTTTTCAAGTTTTTCTATATCAGCAGCGATCTGCGCCTCAGACTTATCAAGCATGACGGCAAGTTCGGCATTTGTGAGCCTTGCATTATTTCTTAACAGCTTCAGAAGCTTTTCCATGTGGATACCTCCTTTTTATCTATCCAATTATAAATATTAACGTCTTTACAAAAATTAAAAGGCAGCACCGCTTATAACGGTTCTGCCTTAATTATAGCACAATCCCAAACAAAAGTAAAGATAAAATCTAAGATTATTGCTTTAGTATTTTTATGGAGCAAAATTTTTCCTAAGGCTCTGAAATCTTCCCAGAAGGATAAAATATGACAATCCCATCATTACTATCCCAACGACCATAGAGAACAATACGCTTCTGTTAAAAGCGGAAAGATAGCTTTCCATATAATCAAGTGTAGCTTTTTGGTCTTAGGAATAAGGAAAACCATTCAGCTGTGAAAAAAGTAAATTATACAGCCGCCTATAATTGATCCATCGGCTGACGGCATCCTTTACCTGTATACCCAGCTGTACAAGAGTGAAGATACCGAACCAGCGTTTCGGGTCAGCAGGAAAAATTTCGCATTCGTTCATAGCCTTGCCCAGGCAGGCATATTCTGCACAGACCATAAAAGCACAGGTAACAACACAGCTGATAAGTGTAGCAGGAAAAAGTGGGGACGGGTCACGGTTAGCGGACATATACTGTGCAACAGGCATCATAAAAAGCACAAAGATGTTGCTGATGACCATTTGTCCGCCTGCCGCCCAGATAATGCATTTAGGTATATATTTACTTTGAAAAGTATTCATAGATCTCTCCTTAAAACAGCCGCCCGATGAAACGGACGGCTGAAAGTATTATTTAAAGTAATTTACACCGCTCTCGAAGATCTTCTGATCCTTAGCGCCGGGAACATTCTTGCAAACACCGTCGCCCATTCTCTCGGAGTGACCCATCTTACCCAGAACTCTGCCATCGGGTGAAGTGATACCCTCGATAGCCTGGAAAGATGTGTTGGGGTTACAATGTATATCGAATGTGGGCTCACCATCAAAGTCAACGTACTGTGTAGCGATCTGACCGTTTTCAGCAAGCTTAGCGATCTCATCGGCACTTGCAACAAATCTGCCCTCGCCGTGTGATATAGCGATGGAGTGGATATCTCCGACCTCACAGCCTGCAAGCCAAGGGCTCTTGTTTGAAGCTATTCTTGTGTTTACAAGCTTCGACTGGTGCCTTGCGATAGTATTGAAGGTCAGAGTCGGGGAGTCTGTACGCATATCTCTGATCTCACCGTAAGGAACAAGACCCAGCTTTATAAGTGCCTGGAAGCCGTTGCAGATACCGAGCATCAGACCGTCTCTGTTTTTGAGAAGCTCATGGATAGCGTCGGTAAGTCTTGGGTTTCTCAGGAACGAAACGATGAACTTTCCGCTTCCGTCAGGCTCGTCACCGCCCGAGAAGCCGCCCGGCAGCATAACTATCTGGCTTTCCTTGATCTTCTTCTCCATAGCCTCTACCGACTCGCTGATAGCCTCAGCAGTAAGGTTTCTGACAACAAAGATCTCAGCCTCAGCGCCTGCTCTTTCAAATACTCTTGCGGTATCGTACTCGCAGTTAGTGCCGGGGAATACAGGGATAAGCACCTTGGGCTTAGCAGCCTTTATTGCAGGAGCCTTCCTCTCTGTTGCCTCGAAGCTGTAAACCTCGGGCTTTTCCTCGGGCTCCTTAACGTGAACGGGATAAACAGGCTCAAGCTTCTGCTCCCAGAGCTTCTGAAGCTTCTCGGCATCAATGGTGTAGCTGTC
>ONLC01000067.1 GCA_900318545.1 uncultured Eubacteriales bacterium | reverse complement strand
GATGCAAGCAGCGTAACACCGCACCTTTACAACTTTTTAAGAATGATATTCAAATGATAAAAGGAGGTTCATTATGAAAAACGCTATAACCGCAATATGTGCAGCAGTAGTTCTCGCAGCTGCCGTTTCAGGCTGCGGAGCAAACGAAAAAAGCTCATCATCAGCTAAGTCTGCAAGCGCAGCTTCAACAAGTTCAGGCAGTGCTGAGAGTACAGAATACAAAGCAAAGTACAACCTCTCAAACCCAAATGCCGATGTCAATACAAAGAAGATCTACGATTATTTATGTGAAAGCTTCGGCACAAATATGCTGACCTGTCAGCAGGAATCCACGTGGATGTCAAGCCCTGAATATGAAATGGAGATAATTGAGGAAGCAACAGGAAAGCTCCCTGCAATGCGTGGTCTTGACTTTATGAACAATGATTTCGACGGTGTTGTTGAACGTTCAGAGCAGTGGCATGAAAAGGGCGGATTGGTTACTATCTGCTGGCATACAGGAGTGGGCGGAAGCGGTTATCAGGAATCACTTGATGAAAACCCCGATTATGAAAAGCTCCTCACCGAGGGAACAGATGAGTATAACGAAATGATCTCAAGCTGGGATAATGCCGCAAAAGCACTTCAGAAGCTCAGAGATGAAGGCATAACAGTACTGTGGAGACCATTCCATGAATTTGACGGACAATGGTTCTGGTGGGGAAAGGGCGGCTCAGAGAACTTCATAAAGCTCTGGCAGTTAATGTACGATAAATTCACAAAGGAGTATGAGCTTAATAATCTTATTTGGGTGCTCGGCTATTCAGGCGAGGTCAAGGACGGCTGGTATCCCGGAGATGATTACTGCGATATAATCGGCTCAGACACCTATGATAATTCCACAAACAAAAATGCATGGACAAAGCTTGAGGCTCTGAACACAGGCAAGCCGCTGGCTTTCCATGAGTGCGGAAATGTACCCTCGATAGATAAGTTTGAGTCAGACGGAGACCTGTGGTCATGGTTTATGATCTGGCACACTGATTTTGTGAAAAACCAGAATAAGGATAATCTCTTTGATGTATACAACAGCGAAAAGGTAATCACTCTTGATGAACTGCCGAAAGAATTATCAGAATAATACAATACTAAAGCCGCCCTGCACTTAGCAAGGCGGCTTTAGTATTTATCTGAGCTTTTGCAGTCAGATTAAAAATGAACACAGAGTTCACAAAAGCATTTTATCCCTTATTCCAGTTTGAATTCAGAAACTCTACTCTTATTCTCAGCCATTCTGCAAGATAATCTGCTGCTTCGCTCTCTGTTTTACATTTCTTAGCTTTTGCACACAACTCGTTGGCAGCATCATTATGCACAATATTGTTCCAGCGGTCATAGTTTCTGGTGAAAGCAGCCTCATATTTTGATGATGCATCCTTCACAGAGCTGATAACTGAATCAAACACTCCGTCATTATAAGCCATAGTCCAACGCTGCTTGACCTGTGCTTCATACCAGTCTGCATTTGCAAGTACTGCAAGCCACGGATTAATGGTCTTATAGTTATCATTTACATCTTTTACTATGTTCGCAGCATAGAAGCCCTCACCCGATGCACATCTGTTTTTATTTCCAAATGCTGAATCAAAGTCCCATGGAGCCTCAAACACAAGCTTTTTGCTGCCGCCCTCTCCAAAATCAACGTCCATAAAAAAGCTTGACCAGTAAATGTCGGCATCACAGGCGATCTCATTGATTATGTATGTATCTACCAGCGACTGAACATCAACTACCTCCTCAACCGCCTCCTGAGGAGTGAGCGATGAGGTTTCCTCTATCTCGGTATAATCATCGTTAAATACATAAGCCTTTTCATCATAAGCTGCGTAATACATTATCTTGTACACATTATTAACATAGCTTGCGATAAAATCGTGCTGCTCCTGCGAATAGATATCGCTCTTGATAGTTATACCAACGTCCTCAGTTCCTCCACGCAGACATTCTATAGTCTTGCCGCTTCCGCCCTTACCGTCATACGGTGTCAAAGGGGCATTGTTATTGTAGGTCACATAAAAGCCGTGAAGCTTATCCTCATTGACATAGTAGCCGTCAAACTCCATAAAATAGCCTATATCAGTATCCTGATAGTTTTCCTCGGGCTTTGTAACGGCCACTCTGTTTTTATTAACCTGCTGCTGCTCAGCCAGAACATAAACTCCCCAGTACTGACCGTTAATAACAACCTCAACAAGCTTATAATCAGAGCAGTAATAGCCGTCCTCGCCTAACAAAGCTTCACCAAGATCAAAGGCCGCCTGATTGCGAAGCATTGAATAATCCTTATACTCACCAAGCAGCACCCAGTTTTTAAGCTCAGCATTGTCATTAAGACCCAGCATACTCTGCTTTTCAGCAAATTTTATACGAAGAGGCTTTTTATCATACATTGTTGTCCAGTTACCTCGAACCTTTACATCAGCATCAGCGTTATCAATAAGGACACTTCCGTCCTCGTCCTTAACCGAAACGCTGCAAGCCTCATAATACGGAACTGCCGGTACCTTATAGCCCCAATCCCACGATGCTCTTGATTTTGAAACGTGCTCTGCAACAGGCTCGGTCACGAACTTCATAACGCCGTCGCTCTGATCTTTTGTCGTGATAGCTATTACAGGTATGCTATCACCCACATTTTCAACTCCGCATTCAAACACATCTGCATCAGTTACAGAGGTCTCAGGCTCGGATACAGGCTCCTTGTTCTCTTCCGATTCTGTTTTCACAGTTGTCTGAGAAGAGGGTTCTGAGATTTCCTTATAACCGGTGGAGCTTCCGCAGTTATCACTGCAGCCCACAAGCATAAAAAAAGCCATTGTAAACGCAGCTAACCTACTGATAGTTTTCATTTAATACACCTCACGGTCATTTTGGATATTATACCACTAAATCAAAGATCCGTCAACAATGATATTAACACATCAATATTTAATTATCATTAATACAAGACCCGACACAGCAGTGTCGGGTCAGTTTTTCGGTTATGAAGCATTTGCAAGCTTTTTAGCCCTGGCTTTTTCAAGCTTTTTCTTTGCATCCTCAAGCATCTTTTTGTGGTTATCTTCACTCAGATCTGTATACTCATCGTAAGGAAGATCCTCATTTGCAAGAGTCCTCTTTTTGAGGATATCAAATGCATCGTTTGTATAGTCAACGCATTTTTCCCACTGTTTGTCAACCTCATCAGAGTGGTCGGGCTTGATGTTGTAATTTTCGACCAGATAATTACTCAGATACCTTGTGAATTTCTCATTGCCGAATACATTCATGTGATCTTCATTATAGTAATCGTCTTTATCGACAATGCCTATCTGATCTGATATCTTATCACAATCAATGAAATCAAAGCCTGCCTCAGTTATGACCTTTTCAAGCTCAGCACTTGTAGCAGATGCAAGCTTCTGCCTGTGAGGAGCTCTGATAAACAGTACATTCTCTATCCCCTGTTCCTTGCAGTAATCCATAAGCTCAAGCAGGCACTTTCTGCCGAAATCTGTCAGCCTGAGAGCATGCTTCTTAAAGGAGTGTATTCTGGAATTGTTTGTAGTTCTGGTTCCGAAGCTCTTCATCAAAGAAGGTTCTGAGGATGTATATATCTTTGAAAGAGCTTTTAGCCTTTCATACTGCCCTGCTGGTCTCTGCCAGTTATCATGATATTTAACTATCGGCAAAAAGTATTCAAGCTTTTCGTCGTCGGGCACGTAGTCTACAATATCCTTATACCACTGTCCGGAATACTTGATGTTATCCAGCCAGTTACGCATATTAGCCCCAGTAAGTGCAAACTCTTCAATGTAGAAAAATGCATTTACCTCAAAGACCACAGCCTGCGGCTTCTGGGTTTTGCAAAACTCCATAAGCATCGATTTATAAAAGCACGGAGGAGTACCGCTGCAGGCCAGATTATAACTGGTGATGCCGCTTTCCTCATAAGCTATTGGCGGCGAAAAATCTGCATAGACTTCGCTGCAGCCGATAACGGCAACATCAAGTGAATTATCAGGTTCCTTATAGAAGCTTCTGACATGGTATTCTGAAGTCATTCTGTTTCTGATAAGAATGAAAGTAAGAAGCTGCAGGATAAGAAACATTACAACAAACAAAGCCAAAAGCTTAAATATTCTTTTTCTTATGACCATTATGGCCGTCTCCTTTAAAATTGCATATAATAAAAATCAGCAGGACTTGTTCCCGGGCCGTATATTCCGAATACAACTACTGAGAAGAACAGCAGAATAAATATAGCCGATTCAACAAGATAGCCCTTTTTACATATTCTTTCTCTTAATGTCTGCGATGAACGCTCCTGAATTATCGATACGATCAGCAAAACGACTGTTGCAAGACCTATAAGCATAAAGTTTCTTTTATCTATAGTCAGTGCCTTGAAAAACTCAGCTGTACGAAGCTCGCTGAAATGGAAATCAGTGATTGATACCCACATCATTTTAATAGCTGAGGTAAAGTCGTTAGCTATATCAAAGTAGTAGCCTACAAGCACGATCAGAAATGTTCTTACCATCCGGAACAGCATAAAGAGCTTATTGGTATTTTTTATCTTTAGTTTATCTTTTGTGTTTTTGAAGGTGTCAGCCAGCAAAGTCGATATCATAATGATACCACCGTTCCACACACCGAAAGCAACGTACTTCCAGTTAGCACCGTGCCATACACCGATCACGATAAATGTTATCAGCGATGCGATACTTACAGGAACGACCTTTGCCGCCTTCATTCCAAAATGCTTTTTAAGGCTTTTTGAAAAGCTCTGGAAGAGCTTCGACATAGCTATCGGGTAGAAGAGATACTCTTTGAGCCATGCACCTAGAGTAATATGCCAGCGACGCCAGTATTCTGAAATATCTTTCGAGAAATACGGTCTTTTGAAGTTCTCAGCCATATTGATGCCAAACAGCTGAGCTACACCTCTTGAAATATCTATACCGCCTGAAAAATCAGTATACAGCTGAAGTGCATAAATAAGAGCCGCCGCACATACAACAGTGCCTGAGTATTTATCATAATGCGGTGCAACCAGATTAACTGCAGCAACAAGTCTGTCAGCTATTACGAGCTTTTTGAAAAAGCCCCATGTTATCAGCAGGACCCCCTGCTTAATATTCTCAAAACGCAGGCTCTTGCCCTCATATAGCTGCCCTGCAAGATCATTATAGAAGCTGATTGGTCCCTGCACGATCTGCGGAAAGAAGGATACAAACAGTAAAAGCTTAAGAGGATTTTTTTCTGCATTGACCTTTTTACGGTAAATGTCGATGATATACCCCATCGACTGGAACGTATAAAACGAGATACCCAGCGGCAGGAACAAACCAAGCTTAGGGAGAGTTCCTCCGAAATGCTTGAGAATTCCGTTCAGAGAATCTGCAAAGAAATTATAGTACTTCAAGAATGCAAGTATTCCGAAATTCAAAAGCAGAATAGCTGTAACTATCAGCTTTTTGTTTCTTGTTACCTTGTCTTTATAAGCACCTTTCTCTTCCTTGCTCCATTTGCCTTTCTGAGACTTAACAAATGCATCTGACTTGGAGATGTACTTTGAAAGCCAGATACCTCCGCCCCAGGTTGAGAAGGCAGTCAGGATAATAAAGCTGATGTATTTCAGACAAACTATCGCATAGAAGCCGATACTGGCTGCCAGAAGCACACACCAGCGAAACTTTTTTGGACACACTCCGTATACGAGCAGACAGCCCGCAACAAACAGAAGATAAGTCAACGATGTATATGTCACTTAGTATTACCTCCGTTTTGAGGAGTGTTCAGAAAATGCGTTTCAGTAAGACAACGCCACAAAGTCAGGCCGTTTTTCTCGCTGTAGCCTGCAACAGCAGGAACAGCTCGTGACAAAAATGCGGCAATACCCTCTGAAACAGAATATGCTCCGCATTTTGCAAAGCAGATAACATCACCTGTTTCAAGCTTTGGCAGACTTACCTTTCTTACCAAGACATCAGCTGTAGTACAAAGACTTCCGCAAAGGCAGTAATCTTCGGGCTCACAGTCTTTATCGAGCACCTTTATCGGAGGCACCTTCATAGCCATATTCTGACCATAATAATTGAGCTGATTAATACCGCCGTCGCAGATAACGTAGTTTATCTCGCTGTTAGTCTTTATATCCATAGCCCTTGTGAGATAATAACCGCACTCGGCTGCAAAAAAACGACCCATTTCGACAGTAAGCGGGTACTTCTCCGCAAAGGCACGAACAGGTTCGGCTGCCTCAGCTAAAAGAGAAAGATCAGTTTCTTCGGTCTGATCCTTGTAATACTCAACTGCAAGGCCTGTGCCGTACTCAATATGCTGAGGAGTAAAATCATACTTTTCTTTGAGCTCTTCGCAGAATTCATCCAGCAAAGTAAGCTCTTTAGCAATTGTTTTAGCCTTATTCTTAGCTGTACCTGTAAAATAATGTAGACCTATTATCTCAACATACTTATAGTCAGCTCTGTTTTCGATAAGCCTGCAAAGCTCCTCACGGTCAATACCGAACTGGCTTCCGTGAGCAAGTCTGTGGATAACCCTCGCTTTTGCACCTGAGCATTCTGCACACTTGTTTATAAGCTCCAGATGCAGTTTACTCTCAGCTGTAAAGATGCTTACACCGTCATTATAAGCTCTCTCAATAT
Organism: uncultured Eubacteriales bacterium; assembly: GCA_900318545.1. Classification (GTDB taxonomy): domain Bacteria; phylum Bacillota; class Clostridia; order Oscillospirales; family Ruminococcaceae; genus Hominimerdicola. The sequence continues at coordinate 2,655 of ONLC01000067.1, read as the reverse complement.
CCTCGGCCGTTTTGTTCACACCCGAGAAAATGATCTTATCAAGCGGTGCTCCTATATTCTCGCAGATGCTAAGCTCTCCCGGTGAGCAAACCTCGATATACGAGAACACTTCCGGCAAAGCTGCAAGCAAAAAGGGATTTGCCTTTATAGAATAGCAAAGCCCCACGCCGTCACCAAAGGCTGCCCCGACCTTTTCGGTACGATCTGCAAATATATCTGTATCAAAAATGTAGCAGGGTGTACCAAATCGGCTGGCAGCTTCTTTTAATATCTTATCGTTCATATTGTCTCCTTATAAAGCTTAGTCCTCGTCCTGAAGCTTTTCTATAAGGGCTATCATGCCCTCGGTGCTGTTGAAATTATCAGGCACAAGATTTCCTACCTGTATCTCAATATCAAAAGCATCATTAAGCTCGCCTACAAGCGATACGATATCGAATGAATCGAGTATACCATCTGTGATAAGCTGCTTTTCTTTTTCAAAATCAACATCAGGTCTGAGTTCTTCAAGTATTTCCATTAACTGCTCTAACATAATCATTCTCCTTTATTTCATCATTGACTTTAGTGATTGCATATCTATCTTGCCATTTGAAAGCTTTGGCATCTCATCGAGCTGTACAAGCTTTCTCGGCACCATAAAACCCGGAAGAATCGCTCTGAAATGAACAGCCGCTTCCTTGCTTGATGCAGTACCAGTATAAAAAAGGTATATAAGCTCCTTTTCCTTCAGATACATGGCACAGGCCTCGGTAACGCTGTCAAGTCTGAGAGCACAAGCCTCGATCTCAGAAAGCTCAACTCTGTGACCCAGATGCTTTATCTGTCTGTCCTTTCTTCCGCAGAATTCAAGGATTCCGTCCTCACGCAGGATACCGTAATCTCCTGTCTTATATATCAACTCATTGTAAGCCTTATTCAGCGGATTCTGTATAAACGACTTTTCAGTAAGCTCTTTATTATTATAATAACCGAGTGCAAGTATAGGTCCCGAAACACAGATCTCACCCTGCTCTCCTACAGGAGTTTCAGTATTGTCATCGTTCAAAAGGAACACTCTGTAGTTTCTGTAAGGAACACCAATCGGAAGAACATCGCTGTCCTCGACCTGCTTTTCTATCTCATAGTATGTGCAGGACGCTGTACATTCTGTTGGGCCGTACTGATTTACAAACTTTGTATCGGGAAGCTTTTCCTGCCATATTCTCAGCACACTGCACGGCATTACCGAACCCGAAAAGCACACTTTTTTCAGATACTTCGGAAGCTCGCCGTCAAAAGCACCGACCTTTGCCGCTATTGTAAATACCGATACGCTCCAGCCAACAGCTGTAATCTTATACTCGTTGAGTGCCGCAAAAAGCTGTGCAGGCATTACAAAATACTGCTTAGGAATAATAAACATAGAAGCGCCCGTAAACAGGGGCAGATAAATATCTCTGATAGCTGCGATATAATCAAGCGGCGACTGATTGCCCAGCACATCGCTCTCATCTATGCCCATGACCTCAGTGTATGCGTCAATATAAAACATAAGCGACTGCATAGAGGTTATAACGCCCTTTGGCTTTCCGGTAGAGCCCGATGTGAAGATGACATAAAGAGGATCATCGGCACAGGCTCTTCTTGCTGTTTGTGCAAGAAAGGCTTCATTGATATCAAACTCAAAAAGCTCCTCGGCACAAAGTATCTCGCCCTCAAAGCCAAGAGCTCTTGCACGCTCAATATTGTCACGGTCAGCTATCAAAAGCTTAGGCTGAAGCACTGACAATATATCTCTGAGCCTTGGTTCGGGCTGTGATGCGTCCATAGGAGCATAAAAACAGCCTGCATATACGATACCAAGGAAAACCACAGGAGTATACACATTTCTGCCAGACATTACAGCAACAGGCTGACGGGCACTCACCTTACCGCAAAGGGCACTGCCTACACGCCTAGCTTTATCAAGAACCTCAAAAAAACTGAGACTTGAATCAGTATCAGAATATGCAGCCTTATCGGGCAGCCTTGATGCTGTATTTTCAAGCCTTCTGAGAACATTTATCTCCAAGAATAATCACATCCGTATAATCACAGTTATAATCAGTTTTAGTGTATAATAAGCCACATATATATTCTATCACAGACACGCATTTTCGTCAATATCAAATATAGACAATAAATACAAGCCATTCATCAACAAAATTGTCAATGATTAGGGGCTTGATAAAAGCACGATATAATCAATTTTTCAGCTTTGAACAGGCGTATACAAAAACAGACCGCCCACTCGGAGCGGCCTGAGTATTTTAAGGATTATTCCTTGTTTATCTTTGAAACCATTACAGCAGCTGCTGCAAGAGCTAATGCTCCAACGCCTGCGGCTGCGGCACCTGTTGCAGGGTTCGAGGTTGTTGTTTCGGCAGCTCGCCCTTACTATGTCCTGTGACGAACGGAAATGCCCCTCAGAGCTGTCCGTGATGATTATGGGAAAACTTAACCGCTGAAAAGAAAAAGCCCTCAGACTCGCTCCAGGGACTTGATGATAATAATGCGGCACACCCACACAAGGCAGGTATGCCGTAAAGCAATTATTTACTTATCTTCTCTTTCAGCTTTTCCATAAGAAGCTCAAAACGATCGTTGCCTTTGAACACCTCGCAGAATTTGTTT
>ONLC01000285.1 GCA_900318545.1 uncultured Eubacteriales bacterium | reverse complement strand
AGCCACGGGAACAGCTCTGTCGAAAGCATCGGGGAGTATGAACTCGGGGCAAAGCTTGTCCTCAGGTACACAGGAAGCTATAGCGTGTGCCGCAGCGAGCTTCATCTCCTCATTGATATCGCTTGCTCTTACAGCCAGCGCACCCTTGAATATTCCGGGGAAAGCCACAACGTTGTTTATCTGGTTGGGGAAGTCCGATCTGCCTGTACCTACGATGTATGCGCCTGCTGCCTTAGCCTTGTCGGGCATGATCTCGGGTACGGGGTTGGACATAGCGAAGATGAAAGGCTTGTCGTTCATGCTCTTTACCATTTCCTCTGTTACCAGATCGGGCTTGGAAACGCCTACGAAAACGTCAGCGCCCTTCATAGCATCAGCCAGACCGCCTCTCAGGTGTTCACGGTTAGTTATCTTAGCCATCTCAGCCTGTGCAGGGTTCTTGATATCGTCGCCTTCGCAGATGATGCCCTTGGAGTTGAGCATGATTATATCCTTAACGCCCAGGCTCATAAGGAACTTAGCGATAGCACATCCTGCTGCGCCTGCGCCGCTCATAACGACTTTCAGGCTGCCTATATCTCTGCCTGTGAGCTTGCAGGCATTGAGCATTGCAGCGCCCACAACTATAGCAGTACCGTGCTGATCGTCATGGAATACGGGTATGTCAACTCTCTCCTTGAGCTTAGCCTCTATCTCAAAGCATCTTGGAGCAGCGATGTCCTCCAGATTGATGCCGCCGAAGCTGCCTGCTATCATAGCCACAGTATTAACGATCTCGTCAACATCGTTTGATCTTACGCAGAGAGGGAAAGCATCCACATCGGCAAACTCCTTGAACAGGGCACACTTGCCCTCCATAACAGGCATACCTGCCTCAGGACCTATATTGCCAAGGCCAAGTACAGCGGAGCCGTCTGTGATAACAGCCACCAGGTTAGCTCTTCTTGTATAAACATAGGAGAGGTCGGGATTTTTCTCGATCTCCAGACAAGGCTGAGCTACACCGGGGGTGTAAGCCAGAGTAAGGTCTTTTGCATTATTGATCTTAGCTCTGGAGATGACCTCGATCTTGCCTTTCCACTGTTCATGGCACTGTAAGGATTCTTCCATAACGTTCATTATATTTACTTCCTTTCAAAAATAATATACATAAAAAAATCAGGGAACGCACAAAACAGCGTTCCCTGATATTATAACACATATTTTTACAAAAGTAAAGTCCCGTCAGGCATTCTCCGCAACGGTTTCTGCGGGTGCGGTCTCGCTGTGTGCAGCGCCGTCGGAGGCTTCACCTGTTTTCTTGGCTTTCTTTGCATTCTGATGGATAAGTTTGAAAAGCTTCTCCAGATTTTCCTCATCGGTGGTGTAGCTGCCGATGTGGGTGATGGTGCTGTTGTAAAGTCCGTGGAAGTCAGAACCGCCCGTAACTATCAGGTCATGTTCCTCAGCGTACTTTTTAAGAGCCTCCTGCTGTATCGGTGTAGCCGAATAATGCATACACTCGATGCCGTCAAGCTTGCCTGCCTCGGTAAGCTCCTTCATAAGCTCGATATTGCCGAACATATGGGGGTGCGCCAAAACTGCCACGCCCTTTGAAGAGTGTATAAGATCCAGCACGAAATTAACATCGGGATATTCTCTGGTAACAAGGCACGCACCGTTTGGGGCAGCGAACAGCTTATCGTTCACATAGCCGTAAAGCTCGGTAGCGTAGCCGTAATTTACCAGCGCCCTCATGATGTGCTGCTTATAAATGCTCTTTGAGCCCTTGGTATATTTCATGATGGCGTCCCTGGGAACAGGGTAGCGCTCCATTACCTTTTCGATCATTTCTCTTGCGCACTCTGTCCTGATCTGGCAGGATTTGAGACACAGTCCCTCCAGACGGTTGGGCTTCTGGGGCGCATAGCAGAGTATGTGTACTTTCTCATTGCGCTTTTTATCCCATGCCGAAAGCTCTACTGCCTGTATTATCTTAACTCCGTAGCGGTCGCCCAATATCTGGGCCCTGCTTGTGGAAGAGAGGGTGTCGTGGTCTGTTATTGCAAGAAAATCCAGGTTCATGCGCTTTGCCTGTGCAATGACCTCCTCTATTCCGAGAGAGCCGTCCGAAAGTGTCGTATGACAATGCAGATCACCGGTCAATATGACCATATAATCATACCATAAATCGGACACAATTGCAAGCGTTTTTGAATATTTTACACAAAACCAACACTTTCAAAGCCGAACTGCACAAATATTATAACCAAGAATTGGTAGAAACCCACAATACAAATCGCTGCTATTTATGATATTTCGAGCCTTTCTCTATCTGGAAGGCACGGTATATCTGTTCGAGCAAAACTATCCTTGCCATCTGGTGCGGAAAGGTCATTTTTGACATTGAAAGCTTGTAGTCAGCTTTTTTCTTGACGCTTTCGGCAATGCCGAAGGAAGAGCCTATCACCAGATTTATAGTGGAATAGCCTTTTGTGGGGCAGTCCGTTATCAGTGCGGAGAGTTCTTCGCTGGTCAGCTGTTTGCCCTCGATGCACATGGCGATATTGTATGCACCGTTTATATCCAGATATTTAGCCATTGCCGCAGCTTCGCTGTCAAGGGCAGCCGCAGTTTCCTTATCGGATGGGGAGTCGCTCAGCCTGCATT
>ONLC01000168.1:5325-10269 GCA_900318545.1 uncultured Eubacteriales bacterium | reverse complement strand
TTAGCAATAGCGTCCTTCTTGTTCTTTATGCCGTTGAGCTCACCCGAGTTTACCATCTCGCCGTAGCCTGTGTAGGCTTCCTTGGAGATATCTCCGCCCTTGATGACCTCGATAATGTCTATGCCGAACTTCTGAGCGAACTCATAGTCTCTTGTATCGTGAGCAGGCACTGCCATGATAGCGCCTGTTCCGTAGCCCATCATAACATAGTCGGAAATGTAGATAGGTATCTCCTTGCCTGTAACGGGGTTCACTGCCGTGAAGCCGTCGATCTTAACGCCTGTCTTGTCCTTAACAAGCTGAGTTCTCTCAAACTCGCTCTTCTTAGCGCACTCTGCCTTGTAGGCATCGAGCTCAGCTATGTTCTTTATGCTGTCTCTGTATTTCTCGATGAGGGGGTGCTCGGGCGCCATTACCATGAAGGTAACACCGTAGAGGGTATCAGGCCTTGTGGTGTAGATGCGCATTTTCTCGCCGTTTTCCTTGATAGTGAAGTTTACAAACGCACCTGTTGACTTTCCTATCCAGTTCTCCTGCTGGAGCTTGATATTCGGAAGATAATCCACCTCTTTAAGGCCTTCAAGGAGCTTATCAGCATACTGAGTTATGCGCAGGTACCATACTTCCTTTGTTTTCTGAACTATATCGCTGTGGCAGATATCGCACTTTCCGCCCTGTGAGTCCTCGTTAGAGAGCACTACCTTACAGCTCGGGCAGTAGTTTACAAGAGTCTTATCTCTGAACACAAGTCCGTTCTCGAACATTTTCAGGAATATCCACTGTGTCCACTTGTAGTAGTTCTCATCGGTTGTGTCAACTACTCTTGACCAGTCAAAGGAGAAGCCTACTCTTTTGAGCTGACTCGTGAACTTTTCGATGTTCTCATCTGTTATCTGTCTTGGGTGAACACCGAACTTGATAGCGGAGTTCTCTGTAGGCAGACCGTAAGCGTCAAAGCCTATCGGGAAAAGCACATTGTAGCCCTGAAGCCTTCTCTTTCTCGATACTACCTCAAGACTCGAATATGCCTTGATATGACCAACGTGCATACCGTGACCCGAGGGGTACGGGAACTCTACAAGCCCGTAGAACTTCTTCTTTGTGTGGTCATTTGAAGCCTTGAAGGTCTCGTCTTCGTCCCAGAACTGCTGCCACTTGGCTTCGACAGCTTTGAAATCATAGTTTTTCATATTTATCAATCCTTTATATTAAAATTCATTTTTGAAATGCTCTCTCATCTGCTTCGGGAGAACAAGCGTCACTACGCAGAGCACATCGAAGGCAGCCTCTGCAATGTACAGTATCCTCGCATTCGTGAGGTTATCCCACAGGTGAGAAAGCGCCACAACACCAAGAAGCACCGCTGTGACTATATTCATATACGACATACCCTTGATAAGCGTGTAGCCGAGCCCTGCCGATACGGCAAGTATCACGACATTATATGCCGAGAACCCAAGTATAAGATTAAGCAGGCCTTTAAGCACCATCCAGCAGGCAATTGCTGCCGCTGCCTTAGGCGGCTCGATCTTTGAGAAAAAATCCTTCATTATTCATCACCCAAATATTTCCCGGGGTCTATCTCCTTGCCGTCAGCCCACAGTCTTTCAAGGTTGTACTGGTCTCTTGTTTCCTTATTGAAAACATGAACTACAATATCGCTGTAGTCAAGAAGTATCCAGTTATTGGGGCCATAGCCCTCGGTGTGGTGAGGCTCCACTCCCAACTGAGAGAGCCTGAACTCTACCTCCTCGGCGAGAGCCTTTGTCTGCGTTGTTGAGGAAGCTCCTGCAATAACGAAGCTGTCTGCAACTATCGTCAGGTCGCTTATCTCAATTATCCTTATGTCCTCGCCCCTCTTTTTATCGAGAGCCTGAACTATCGTTTTAAGCTTCTGCTCGTAACTGATCTTTTCCATTTTAACACTCCTTACTGCTTATCCTCGCTCTGCTTCATCAGAGCTGCAAACTCGTTATATGCTTCAAAGGTCGAGGCAGGGATAAGGTTTCCCTTTTCAGCCGAATCCTTTATCGAGAAACGAAAGGCCTCAAACATTGCTTTTTCCATGCTTTGTGCTGCGAACTTACGCATTTTCTTTACGTCCTTGTAATCTCTGTCCTCGGAGATAAGGTCAGCAAGATAAACTATCTGTGCCAGCAGGCTCATATTCCCGCAGCCTACCGTGTGATACCTTATCGCAAGGATCATCTCAGGATCCTTGACATCAAGTGCTGCCCTTGCGATCTCCGCACCTGCTATCGCATGATAGAGAGGCACCGCCTGAAGCTCTATGTCACTCACATCAAGCTGAGAATGCTTGGCAAGTGCAAGCTGCTCCTCAACGGGCATCTCCTTAGCACAGTCATGCAGGAGCCCTGCTATGTATGCCTTGTCCTCATCGGCTCCGTAGCGTCTTGCAAGCTCCAGTGCGGCATTCGCAACATTTATAGAATGAGTATATCTCTTTTTGGAAAGCTTGTCCTTGATATATGTTTTGTATTTTCCTATAAGCTTTTTATCTGTCATTTGCATCCCTCGTATACAAATTTTTCTTCTTTATATATTCTATCACGTTTTTGTCAAGATAGCAAGTGCAGTCTCCGCCGCCTGCGATAGTTTTTCTGATCTCGGTCGAGGACACCTCAAAGGGCTCAACGGGAACTATAATCACCTTTCCGCCCTCGGCTCTGAGCTTTTGTGCAAAGGGCTCGAGCTTATCCGTGTCCTCATCTGAGCGTGACACACAGATAAGCGTACATAATGTCAGTATCTCCTGCCAGCAGTACCACTTATCAAAGCAGAGGAGCATATCGCTTCCCATTATAAAGCAGAGGTCCTCCTCGGGATATTCCTGATGAAGCTGCCTGAGCGTTATCACCGAATAGCTTTTACCCTCACGTTTAAGCTCCATATCAGATATCTCGGCATAGGGCAAATCCGAGAAGGTCAGCCTGAGCATTTCCACCCTGTCCTCAGGTGAAGCTATATCCCTTGACTGCTTGTGAGGCGGTATCCTGTCGGGCATAATGATGACTCTGTCGAGCCCGACCTTTTCTATAACGGTGAGCAGGCAGTGCTTATGCCCCAGATGTACAGGGTCAAACGTTCCGCCGAAAATGCCTGTTCTCATAGCTTGATGACAGGCTCTTTTTCGTTTCTCTTGAAGAGCACAGCCTTAGCACCGATAGTCTGAACAACTATCGCATCTATCCTTTCAGCAATGTCCTCGGCGGCCTCTCTTGCAGTCAGCATTGAGTTGTCAAGAATGTTTATCTTTACTATCTCATGCACTCTGAGGTAATCATCTATCTGTGACACCTGTGCATCGTTCACTCCGCCCTTGCCTATCTGAAATGCAGGCTGAAGCTTCTGTGCGATGGATTTAAGTGCCGCTCTCTGTTTTGTAGTTATTTCCATATTATCTTTCCTTTAGCTTTTCTTCAAGGTCTCTGAGAGCATTCGCCCTGTGAGACACATTGTTTTTCACCTCTGCCGAAACCTCGGCAAAGCTTTTTCCTTCATACATGAATATCGGGTCATAGCCGAAGCCGTTCGTGCCCACAGGCTCATAGCCGATAGTGCCGAACACCTTACCCTCAGCGGTAATATGCTCACCGTCTGAATCTATAAAGCAGATCGAGCAGGTAAAGTGTGCTCCCCTTCTTTCCTCGGGAATGTCCTTCATCTTGTCAAGGACAAGGGCTGTTCTCTCGCTGTCGCTTTCAAGTCCGCCGTACCTTGCAGAGTACACACCCGGCTCACCGTTCAGGGCATCGATCTCCAGACCGCTGTCATCAGCGAGCACCGCACAGCCGAACATATCATATATAGCCTGTGCTTTCAGTGCCGAGTTCTCTGCAAAGGCAGTGCCTGTTTCCTCGACCTCGATATCAGCACCTGCCTCACGCTGAGATACCACCTCGTAGCCCATCGGCTCGAGTATCTGCTTATACTCTCTTATCTTTCCCTTGTTGTTGCTTGCGATTATAAGCTTCATACTCTACCTCACACATCGAATGTACTGGTCATTCTTGTCCTTTTGATTTTTTCACGGCATTTCTGAGCCTTATCACCGTATACTGTACCTATTGCAGGCTCACAGAAAATAATTTTCAGACCGCAGTCCTCGGTAGCACCTATAGCCGTATTGCCGACCGAGTTTCCTCCGTCAACGCCTACCAATTCAAGCTCCTTGATGCCTCTTGCTCTTACAAACTGATAGAGCTCATCGTTTGAAAAAGCATCGGGCTTGTTCTTTTCATAGATATTCTTTGATACGACCTTTAAGTTTCTTACAAAGTCGGCATCAGCCGAGCCTGCCTTCGGCATACCGCCGCCGAACAAGCCTTTCTTGATGCTCTTCACATAGATAACAGCCTCGGGCTCATAAGCCTGAATTCTGATATTTACATTCTTGATAAGCATATCAACAGGATAAGAGTATTCGTTCTTATCTCTGCCGCTGCCTACATACATCTCCTGCATATCAAGAACCATTAATGCTTTCTCCATAATTCTCTATACACACTCCCGAAAAACAGATTACTCGAACAATGCCTCCACAAAGTCTCTTGCAACAAAGGGCTGCAGATCATCTATCTGCTCGCCTACCGTTACAAGCTTCACAGGCACCTTAAGATCATCGGTGATACTTATTATTATACCACCTTTTGCCGTTCCGTCAAGCTTTGTAAGGATAATTCCTGTAATATCAGCCGCTTCGTTAAACTGCTTTGCCTGATTTACAGCGTTCTGACCCGTTGTAGCATCAAGTGCCAGAAGCACCTCCAGAGCACAGCCCTCAGCCTGCTGATGAACTATCCTCGAAATCTTTTTAAGCTCCTCCATGAGGTTCTTTTTGTTGTGCAGTCTTCCTGCTGTATCGCAGATAACCACATCAGCATTTCTTGCCTTTGCAGCCTGCATAGCGTCAAATACTACCGA
>ONLC01000168.1:0-5277 GCA_900318545.1 uncultured Eubacteriales bacterium | reverse complement strand
GTATCTGCCGCCGCAACGATAACCTTTTTGCCCTCGTTATGAAGGCTGTTTGCAAGCTTGCCTATCGTTGTAGTCTTGCCGACGCCGTTTACTCCTATAACAAGGATAACCGACGGAGTGGTTGACATATCAAGCGGCTGATCCTCTCCCAGCATTTCGGTAATAACGTCTTTGAGAAGGTCTTTGATGACTTCGGGGTCTTTTACTCCCTCACGCTTTACTCTCTCACGGAGCATATCGCAGATCTTCACCGAGGTGTTCACTCCGATATCGCAGAGGATAAGCGTTTCCTCAAGCTCCTCAAAAAGATCCTCGTCTATCTTTGTGAAGGAGTGAAGCAGAGCCTCTATCCTTCCCATCATTGAATTTTTGGTCTTAGCAAGACCGTTTCTCAGCTTTTCAAAAAATCCCATATCATTCTCCCAACTGTTTTACTCGGCGGCATCCATTCTCAGAAGCTTTGAAATGCCCTTTTCCTGCATTGTAACTCCGTAGAGAACGTCTGCCTCCTCCATTGTTCCTCGTCTGTGAGTTATGGCTATAAACTGCGTTTTGTCCGTCAGGCGGTGCAGGTACTGAGCGTACCTTGTAACGTTCACATCATCGAGTGCCGCCTCGATCTCATCAAGCAGACAAAACGGTGACGGTGATATTTTCAGTATCGCAAAGTATATCGCTACCGCCACAAGCGACTGCTCTCCTCCCGAAAGGGACATAAGGTTTGTTATGACCTTTCCGGGCGGCTGAACGTTTATATCAATTCCGCAGTTAAGTACATCATCGGGGTCTGAGAGCGAAAGCTCTCCCTTTCCTCCGCCGAAAAGCTCGGTGAAGATTTTACCGAAGTTTTCATTTATGCTGTCAAAGGTCTGAATGAACATGGACTTCATGTTCTCGGTCAGGTCTCTGATAAGCTCCTCAAGCTCTGCCTTTGAGGTATTAACATCAGAGAGCTGAGTGTTAATAAACTCATACCTCTCGGAGACCTCCTCAAACTCTTCTATAGCACCAAGGTTTATGCTTCCGAGTGCTCTTATCTTGTTTCTGAGTGATATGAGCCTCCTGTCAGCCTCACCGAAGTCCTCAATAGGCTCTGCCATCGCAGATGCGTCGGTTCTTGTAAGCTCGTAGTCGTCCCAAAGCTGTCCGACAAGCTTATCAAACTGTGCCTGAACGTTTTTCTGCTGTTCCTCAGTTCTTGAAATAGCTGCGTACAGATTCTCCTTTTCGGAGAGCTTGCCCTTCTGGCTGTTGCGGAGCATATTCGCAGCATTTTCAAGCCTTATTTTCTCAGCGAGTGCCTGCTCAGCCTCACGCTCGATACGCTTTATCTCCTCCGATGCATCTGACTGGCTCAGTCTGATCTCGCCTATCTCGTTTTCCTTATCACGGATAGACTTGCAGTTTTGCTCTATCTGAGCCTTCAGCCTTTCCTGCTCCTCGCCGCCCGAGCTTATAGTGCGTTCTAACTGCTCTATCGAAAGCTTGCACGACTGTATATCCTTAGCAAGCTCTGCACCTGCAACTCTTGCCGCCGAAAGCTTCTCGCCAAGCTCCTCACGCTCACGTCTGAGCTTAGCCTGCTCGTTCTGCGACTCTGAAAGCCTTGCCTCGGTTTCGATTATCTCTCGGTCAGTCTTTTCCATCTCTGCTGTCTGAGTATCAAGCTCCTTCTGAGCGTCCCTGATGCTCTTTTCAAGCTGATTGATAAGCTCGTCGGTCTCATCAAGCTGCTTTTCATAGCCTGCCCTGAACTCTCTTATTCTCTTGATCTCAAGCTCAAATCTCAGCAGGTCCTCCGCAGTCTGAGCTGCCTCGGTTTTCAGTGCGTCGAGGTCAGCTTCAAGCTTAGCGTTCTCCTGAACAAGCCTCTCCCTTGATGCTTTAAGCTCACCGAACTTCTCTTCAAGCTTTTTCTTCTTTGCTTCAAGAGCCTCTATCTCGTTCTTTCTTGAAAGTATTCCCGTTTTCTTTGCGGCACTTCCTCCCGTGAAGGAGCCGCCCGCATTTATTATCTGACCGTCAAGCGTGACGATCCTGAATTTGTACTTGTATTTCTTTGCAGCAGCCGCCGCAAGGTCAATGTCCTCAAACACGGCTATCCTGCCGAGAAGGCTGTCCATTACGGAGCTTATCTTACTGTCACAGCCTGCAAGCTCACTCGCATTTGCTACAAAGCCTTCCTCATTATCCATACCTCCGAAGTCCGACCTTGTACCCTTTACCGAGCTTATCGGCAGGAAGGTTGCACGCCCTGCATTGTTCTCCTTCAGGAGCCTTATTCCACGCTTTGCAATGTCCTCATTCTCAACGATGATGTTCTGCATAGCACCGCCGAGAGCTGTTTCTATCGCAAGTGAATACTCGGGCTTTACGCTTATAAGCTGAGCAACCGTTCCGAGCACTCCTCCGAGCCTGCCCTGCTTTGAAGCCTTGACTATGTGCTTTACACTGTAGGCAAAGCCCTCCATAGAGTTTTCAAGATCACGCAGAAGCCCAAGCTTTGAGTCTGTCTCTCTGAGGGTAGCGTCAGTGTCGGAGAAATCCGCATTTGCCTGCTCCAGCTTTTTGCGCTTTGACTCTAACAGCCTTTCCATTCCGCTTACACGGTTCTGCGAATCCTGCTGTTTTTCCTCAGCAGAGTTTCTCGCTTCATTAAGCTCTCTCAGCTCCCTTGAAGCGTCATCAAACTGAGTTTCAAGCTCCTCGCTCCTTACGTGTGCGGCAGTGAGCTGTTCCTCGCCGTCGCTTATATTGTTCTTTGCGTTCTCTATTGCAAAGCTTATCTTCGACTTTTTAACATAAACCGAGCTTATCAGATCATTAGTCTCACTGAGGCTCTTGTCTGTTTCATCGGTTTTCTGCTCTAAGCTCGTGAGAGCCTCTTCAAGAGCCTTTATTTCAGCCTCAGAGCTCTTCTCCTTATCGTGCAGCTCAGCAAGCTTTTTGTTCTGCTCGCCCAGCTGCTCATCGAGATACTCCGCAGATTCCTTTGACTGCTCTATCTGCTCTTCAAGCTTTGAGATGTTGTCTTTAAGGTGCTCTATATCATTTTCGAGCACTGCGATATCCGAATCCGACTTTGAGCTTTTAAGCTGTGTATCGTGGATAAGCTGTTTAAGCTGCTCTGCTTCCTCTGCCTTTTCGGCGCTCCGCTCAAAGCTGTCGCTTATCTCCCGCTCAACGTCTTTAAGCTCCTCGGACAGCTCTGAATACTGCTGCTGTACAGACGCAAGCTTTTCTTCAAGCTCCTTGCCCTTGTTGAAGTACTCATCGAGCCTTCTCACCCAGATAGAGACCTCAAGCTTTCTCTTCTCATCATCAAGCACTCTGAACTTCTTCGCCTTTTCGGACTGCTGTCTCAAAGGCTCGATCCGTGAGGCAAGCTCGCCCAAGATATCATTAAGTCTTGAAATATTGTCCTCAGCGGCAAGAAGCTTTCTCTCGGCTTCCTCCTTCTTGTAGCGGAACTTCGAGATCCCTGCGGCTTCCTCAAATATCTCACGGCGTTCGTTCGACTTCTCATTCACGATGTCGGCGATACGTCCCTGACCTATGATAGAGTAGCCGTCACGTCCGAGACCCGTATCCATAAACAGCTCAAGAACGTCTTTCAGTCTCACCTGCTGAGAATTTATCATATATTCGCTGTCACCGTTGCGGTAAAGCTTTCTCGATACGCTGACCGTATCGTGCTCGGGGTCGAGCTTACGGTCACTGTTGTCTATCGTGATAGTTACCTGTGCAAACGATGCCTTAGGCCGTGAGAGCGTTCCGTGGAAGATTACACCCTGCATCTTCTCTCCTCTGAGCTGCTTTGAGGACTGCTCGCCCATTACCCAGCGCATAGCGTCACCGATGTTGCTCTTTCCCGAGCCGTTCGGTCCGACTACTGCTGTTATGCCCTTGTCGAATTTAAGCTCTATCTTATCGGGAAACGATTTAAATCCCTGCATTTCCAGACTTTTCAGGTACACGCTCTCACCTCCTTTATCTCATATTTCGGGATAGCCTTATCCCCTGTTATTTTAAGCTCAATTCCGAGCCTCTTAAAGTATTCGTAATTTGCTCTTTTCTGCCCCAGTGCCTTGCTTATGCACGAGGGGTTCACCGCTATCGTGACTTTTCTGTTTCCGGAACTATCTGTACAAAAAATCGCACTTTCAATCCTTCTTCTGTAAATTTCCGCCTCGCAGAGCTCCTTGAACGCAGGGTGATAAAAGCCTCCCGCCATATCACGCTCGACGAACTCGCTTGCGTGCAGTCCGCATTTAAGGACCTTAATTCCTGCTTTTTCAAACTCGCATAGCATATCCGCACAGACCGACACGACCGTATCGAAGTCCATAGTCACATACTCGCCCGAAAGATAAAGCTCGGCAAGCTTTGTACCTTTGAGTATCACCACAGGGTATATCCTCACCGCCGATGGGGCTATCTCCAGTGCCTTTCTCAGGTTCTCACGCTCGATACTCTCATCGGACTTATAGAGCCCCACCATAAGCTGCAATCCGAGCTCAAACCCGTACTCTTTTATAAGAGAAGCTGCATTCCCAATATCCTCTGCGGAGTGCCCTCTCTCATTAGCTTCAAGCACCCTGTCATCAAGCGACTGCGCCCCAAGCTCAATTGCGGTTACTCCGTATGAACGAAGTATATCAAGCACCTCACGGTCTATATAATCAGGTCTGGTAGAAAGTCGAATGCCCTTAAATTTCCCCTCTCCGACAAACTCGTGAGCCGCACTGAGCAGCTCCGTCATGTAGGAGCGTTCTATCGCTGTGAAGCTCCCCCCGAAGAAGGCTATCTCGGTATCAGCAGGGTCGCTGACCTCATGCAGTGCCTTTTCGCATATCCGCCTGACATCCTCACCCGAGGGCAGGTCTGCTGAGCCCGTTATAGTCCTCTGGTCGCAGAAGGCACACAGGTGCGGACAGCCTACGTGGGTCACAAAAATAGATATGTTGCTGTGAGCCATTACTTCACTTCTATTCCCATAAGGCTGAGTGCTTCCTTGGCGGCAAGCTGCTCTGCGGTCTTTTTTGAGCGCCCTGTGCCCTCACCGATAACGTTCGAGTTCAGGAGCACCTGCACCGTGAACTGCTTGTTGTGGTCGGGTCCCGATTCGCCTTTAAGGTGGTACTCTATCTTCTCCTCGGGGTTTCTCTGAATGACCTCCTGCAGGGCGGTCTTGTAATCATGGAAAACAGAAATATCGGGTGTTATGTTCTCGGGCAGAAATGAGAGAATGTACTTTGATACGACCTCCATTCCGCC
>ONLC01000150.1 GCA_900318545.1 uncultured Eubacteriales bacterium | reverse complement strand
TAACTAACTAATTATTAATTTTCCGTTAAAAATTGGGGATTGCCCTTGCAAAATTATTATAATGTGGTATTATATTAATATGAGGGTAAGCGTAGGCTGACCCGCAATTTTTAGAATGGAGGTCATATTTATGGCATATAAGATTTCTGATGAGTGCATTAGCTGTGGTGCTTGTGCTGAGGGCTGCCCTGTTGGAGCAATTTCTGAGGGCGACGGCAAGTATGTAATTGATGAGTCTGCTTGCATCGACTGCGGTGCTTGTGAGGCTACATGTCCTGTTGGAGCACCTTCTGCTCAGTAATTTAATGTACATCAAAGCGTCTGTCAGCTGGCAGACGCTTTTTTTGTTTTTCTCAATATATTAACACACAGTTTTCACAATAGCGGGGTACTATATAAAGCAAGAAAGATAAGTCATCATATACTTTTTTCTCCATATAATTCTATACTATGATCCCGCACTCTCCAAAACGGAGGGTGCGGGGTTTTTGTACTGTTTTTTACATTGTTGATCAAAAAAACTGCACATTCAGGGGAAAAATAATATTAACTGTCCCATTAAATGTATATTTAATAATTCTTATAAAATTTTTGTTAAAAACGACGAAAAAGGGTTCGTTTTGGCACTCTTTGGGAAAAATGTGCACAAATCATAGAAATAATCAGTTCATAGAATGTTCTTAATTGTAACTAAAATGTAACTAATTAAACGTTTTCGATTTCATTTTAGTGACATGATGTGCTTGACAAAGGTTACATTTTGAGATATACTAACAGTGGTCGCCTTTATATAAGGAGATATTTGAAGCTTGTGTAAAAATATTTAATTTAAGGAGAGGTGTTAGAGATGGGTTATTTACAATCGGGTCTGAAGCGTAAGGCAGCCGTACTGGCTGTTGCCGGTGTGATGTGTGCCTCTGCGACAGTACTCGTAAAGCTTGACGAAGAAGCCATAAAGCCCAGCAAGACACTTCCGCCCGAAAAGACAACTGTTGAAGAGAAAAAGAGTGTCCAGGTCGCAAAGGACATGGGCGACACAGTTGTTACAGAGACAGTAACACAGACACAGACCACAACAGTAACAACGATCTCTGTAGTACGTGAAGAGATAGAAGAAACTGACGGCACAGAGGACATCGGGTATGAAGAAGTTGAGCTTGCTGAAGCTGAAGAAGCTGAAGAGCCAAGTTATGAAGCAAGAGGCGTGGTAGAGATCACGTTTGAGCCTCCGGCAGAAACTGCACAGAAGGTAGTATCTGAAACGGCGGAATATGCAGAGGAGCCCGAAGAGGAAGAATACGCAGAAACAACAACTACTACCACCGCTGCTTATTATGACAGTGATGAGGAGAAAGGTGTAGTTATTGAGGAACCCGAGCAGGAAGAGCCTGCTGTCACCACAACAGAGCAGACACTCCCTCCCGAGACTACTACAACTACAGCAGCTCCTGTTGTTACAACAACTGCAGCACCTACTACAACTGCTGCAGCGGCAACCACTACGGCTGCGCCAAAGCCTGTGACGACCACTACAACAACTACAGCAAAGACACCTGCTAAGGATAACGGTCTAACAGCTGAGTCAAGGCTCAATAATGCTGTACTTAATCCCGATTACTGCCTGACAGGTGAGGATGATAAGATTGTAAGAACTTATCTTGCAAAGATCACAAACAGCACTATGACCAACTATGAGAAGGCAGCAGCGGTTTATGATTATCTTATCAAGAACACGTATTATTCATACGGCGGCTGGAGCGAGCCTTATAAGTCTGTACTTGTAAACGGCTTCGGTACCTGCACAGAGTATTCGAGAGTTCTGGCTGCAATGCTCAGATATATGGGCTTCAATGCAAGAACTGTAGACGGCTATACTGCAATGGCAGCAGGCGGCTATGGCTACCATATGTGGACAGAGGTCATTATCAACGGCCAGATCTACGTAATGGATGCAAATGTTGACGATAATATGTCTTACGGCACATATATCTCACACGCAAGATTCTGCAAAACCTATGAAGAGGTCGCAGGAAACTACATCAAGAATTGATTTGAGCGAGCTGAGCACTCCCTTTAACGGGGAGTGCTTTTTTTGCTGTCGTGAAATGTAGAATTGAGAGATTTTATCAAATTGACCATTTTTTTGAACAGTAAATTTTTCAGATTGTTCAAAACATTGAAAATGAAAAAAGGTGTAGACAAACAGCGAACTTTGTGGTATAATAAGCCTTGAAACTAAAATGGGTGAATTATAGCTATTTCTTGACAAGGACTGATATAAATTGAGTACTGGTGCTAAAAAGAAAAAGAAGAAAAAGGGCTTTCCTGTCGGACTGATATGCGGTATTGCAGCGGCTACTATTGTTGTTGTTACTTTGCTGATATATTTTATCGGAAAAGCTTATTACAGCGATAAGTTTCTGAGCAATACCTTCATCAATGACAAGGACGTAAGCGGAAAAACTCTTGAGCAGGCTTATGATCTGCTCGGTGCGGACGATCTGCCTGCAAAGCTTACGGTCACTACTATAAGCGGAAAAAATGTTGATATCAAAATGACTGATATCGACTATAAGCTCAGTGCAAAGGATTCTATAGATGAGTTCTATAAGGACAGAAAAAAGACCTCGTGGTTCGGGGCTCTTGTAGGCAAAAAGAACTATGAGTATATAGCTACTGCAAGCTATGATAAAGCAAAGCTTGATGAGATCATCAAAAAGACCGAATGGGGCAGCGGCAAGACAGTTGATGCCCAGGTAATCCTCAATGAGGACGGCACAGGCTATTCTGTTGTTCCCGAGGTTCAGGGTGACACAGTAGTTGATATGGACAGACTTATCGGAATAATCAACACTGCTGCTGCAAACGGGTCAACAAAGGTAGTTCTCGATCAGGACAGCGGTGTTTATGAGATGCCTGTAATCAAGGCTTCTGATGTTCAGGAAAAATGCGATAAGATGAACGCCATATTCAATATGTCTATCACCTATGACGTTGATTACACCACCGAGACCCTCACAGGCGACAGGCTTATGCAGATGCTTGATGTGCATGAGGATCAGTCCTATGATGTTGACGAGGATAAGGTAATGGAATATGTCGAGTATCTTGCAGATAAGTATGATACTCTGAATAAGAAGAGAAAGTTCCATGCTACGCTTCAGGGCGACATTACCGTACCGCCCAGCATCGACGCAAAGTATGGCTGGTGGATAGATCAGCAGAAGACCTGCGATGAGCTGGTTAAGCTTCTGTATGACGGAAAGAGCGTTGATAACCTCGACCCCTTCTATTACGAGGATCCCTGCGGCTTCGTTTATACGGGCGTTGAGGGAGCAAGATCTGCTGATGATGATATCGGTGATACCTATCTTGAGATAGACCTTACAGATCAGCATTGCTGGTACTATAAGGACGGAAAGCTTGAGTATGAGTGCTATATCGTTTCTGGTCAGACAACCACAAGAACAAGAACTACCTTCCCCGGAGTATATAAGCTCTGGTCAAAGGCAGAGAACTACAGAATGAAGGACAGAAACGCTGACGGCGATGAGTGGGACGTTAAGTGCAGCTACTGGAACAATGTTTCGCTTTGCGGCATCGGAATGCATGACAGCCAGTGGAGAGGCGGCAACGTCGGCGGTGAGATCTACAAGTGGAACGGCTCGCACGGCTGTATTAATATGACATATGACGGTGCAAAGTATATCTATGACAATGTTGAGATCGGAACTCCTGTAGTTATGTACTACGAGAGCGATGACAGTGATGACTGGATGGAATACTAAGAATAAGCGGACAGAAACCTGTCCGCTTTTTTGTACAGAATGAGGTGCTGATTTGAAAACATTAAGAGAAGGCTTCACAGCAGATGCCATACCGCAGAAGGTTAGAGCTTTTATGGCAGGCAAAACCTATAAGCCGAATGAGAATATCGGTTATGATGATCTGAGCTATCTGAGGGTAAAATACTATGACTTTGAACATAAGGTGCAGTCAGGTGAGATAATAGTGAATAAAGCTCTTGCAGGAGAAGTCCTTGAAATATTCGCTGAGCTTTTTGATGCTGAATATGAGATCGAAAAAATACGTCTTGCCGACCATTACGATGCCGATGATGACCGCTGCATGGCGGATAATAATAGCTCCTCGTTCAATTACAGAGTAGTTGCAGGCACGCAGACTGTCTCGGCTCACGGGTATGGCAGAGCGATAGATATTAATCCGCTTTACAATCCCTATATAGTCGGTGATAAGATAATGCCCCCGAACGGCAAGCCCTACGCAGACCGCTCAAAGGCTTTCCCTCATAAGATAGACGAGAACGACATCTGCTATAAGATATTTACCTCAAAGGGCTGGCGCTGGGGCGGCCACTGGAAGACTCAGAAGGATTATCAGCATTTTTATAAGCAGCGCCAAAACCCTGTTAAAACGCTTATCAGACGTATATTAAAGTAGGTGCAGAAATGAAAACAGTTATCATTCACGGTCAGAGTCATGAGGGCTCGACCTGCCATATAGCAAGAATGCTTGCGAAAAAGATCGGCGGAGAGCTTAAAGAATTCTTCCTTCCGAGGGATTTCGGGCAGTTTTGTCTGGGCTGTACTACCTGCTTTGTCAAGGATGAGTTCAAATGCCCTCACTATAAAAGCATAAAACCAATAACCGATGCTCTTGATGAAGCGGATATAATTATTCTTGCAAGCCCTGTTTATGTATATCATGCTACAGGTGCAATGAAGGCACTGCTCGACCATTACGGCTACCGCTGGATGGTACACCGCCCCGATGAAAGAATGTTTTCAAAGCAGGCGGTATGCATTTCTACAGCCGCAGGAGCAGGACTAAGATCAACAAACAAGGATATGGCAGACAGTGCATTTTTCTGGGGCTGTGCAAGAGTTTATAAGCTGGGTGTTGCAGTATCAGCCGCTGAGTGGGAATCTGTCAAGGAGAAAAAGAAAGCCTCTGTGGAAAAAAAGACAGATAAGCTGGCGGCAAGGCTTAAAGGTCAGTGCGGTAAGGTAAAGCCGGGACTAAAGACCAAGGGCTTTTTTGCGATTATGCGAATGATGCAGAAAAATGGCTGGAATGAAGCCGATATGAACTACTGGAAGGAAAAGGGCTGGCTCGATAAAAAGAAGCCGTGGTAATAACTGAAAGGAGCAGATAGTCTGCTCCTTTTTTTGTCACCTTAAAGTGTGCTTTGGCATAGTATATCACAGTGTACGAGACGGTCGGGCGTATACGGAATCAGACTAAAGAAGAGGAACAAGAAAATGAAGATAACTCTTATAGCAATGCGATCGATAACCTATGCGATAAAGGCAAAGGAGCTGCTGAATAAGCTCGGAATGTTCTGCGAGGTAGTTAAAACCCCGAAGGACCTTTCCTCGGGCTGCGGCTACTCAATAAAGATAAGAGATGAGCCGCTGAAGATAAAGCAGCTCCTCAGACAGCGAGGGATATACTACAAAGAAAGCTGACCTCTACGGTCAGAAACAGGTGATATGATGAAGCGTCAGATGATATATTTCGATAACTCCGCAACGACCTTTCCAAAGCCCGTGAGCGTTCGCAGAGCCTGCTCCGAGGGGCTGGAGCGTTACGGCGGCAACCCGGGGAGAAGCGGCCACGAGCTGTCTATACGTGCGGCTCAGAAGATTTATGAGGTCAGAAGCCTTGCCGCAGAG
>ONLC01000009.1 GCA_900318545.1 uncultured Eubacteriales bacterium | reverse complement strand
CAGAACGTTAGCCTTCGACAGTATCATTATCGCAAAGCAGACCTTAGCCCTTTCTCCGCCGCTAAGAATGGAGATCGGCTTAAACACATCATCACCCTGGATAAGAACTGATGCAAGCACCTTTCTTGCAGTTTCGGGAGAAAGCCCGTTAAAGCGGTATAGAAGCTCATCAAGTGCAGTTTTGCTTGGGTCAAGAGATGCGTGCTCCTGATCGAAGTAGAAAAGCTTGACATTTCCGCCGAATACCACAGAGCCCTTTTCGTGAGGTATTTTCCCCATTATAAGCTTTAAGATGCTTGTTTTTCCTGCTCCGTTTATACCGATAAGGCCTGTGTGTTCTCCTCTGCGGATAAGCAGATCAAGGCTTCGGCTTATAGTTTTGCTGTCTGTACCGAAGCCCACAGTAAGGTCACAGCCTGTAAGCTTAATAGCTTCTTTTGTTGGCTCGATATCATATTCAAGCTTGATCTTAGGGGCTTTTGTCATTGAAAGCGGCTTATCTATACGCTCTATGCGGTCGAGCATAGCCTGCCTTGATTTTGCCATTTTCGCAGTAGATGCCCTGACCTTGTTTTTGGCGATGTATTCTTCAAGCTTTTTTATCTCGGTCTGCTGCGCTTCGTACTCCTTTTCCTGACGTATCACATTGGCTTTTTTAGCGATAACATACTGTGAATATCCGCCCTTGTATGAGGTCAGGCGGCAGTTTTCTATCTCGCATATCCTTGTGCAGACCTTATCAAGGAAATATCTGTCATGTGAAACTATAAGAACAGAGCCCTTGTAGGTTTTAAGGTGATCCTCAAGCCATTTTAAGGTCATAAAGTCAAGATGGTTGGTCGGCTCATCAAGGATAAGCAGCTGCGGCTCTTCAAGAAGGAGCTTTGCAAGCGCCAGACGTGTCTTTTCGCCGCCCGATAAGGTAGAGATGAGCCTGTCCGAGTCATCGGGAGAAAAGCCCATTCCGTTAAGTATCATATCTATCCGTGTGTTTATACGATAGCCGTCTCTTGCTTCAAAGAAAGCCGAAAGGGAAGCGTACTCGTCACTCAGGGCTTTGAGTTCATCTCCGCTTTTGTCGCCCATAGTCTGTTCGAGCTCTTTCATTCGTTCGAGCGTCACAATCAGATCGGAAAGAGCATTTTTCATCTCATCTCTGATAGTGAGGGTCGAGTCCAGTCCGCTGTTCTGCTTCAGATAGCCTATCTTTACTCTCGGGTCGATGCTAAGGCTGCCCCTGCCGTCTTCGGTGAGGTCAAAATCAAGCTCTCCCGTAATAATGTTAAGAAGCGTTGACTTTCCGCAGCCGTTCACACCGATAAGCCCGATAGTTTCTTTATCCTCAACTGTCAGGCAGATATCCTTTAATATAGGCTCTCCGCCGAAATATTTGTATAAATGTTCGATATTAAGTACCATATTACTCTCCATGTCTTTAGTAAGAATAGTATATCACAAATTGAAAAAGCTTTCAAGTGCTCAATTGATAAAAACTCTTTACAACTGCAAAAATATATGCTATAATACCAATTGTAAGGATGAGATACACTGAATAGATTATTACATTTTGAAATTTTAGTTTGGAGGCTTGAATATGTGGCCATTATATCTTTTAATTGCTATAATCGTATACTTTTATATTAAATACAAGGTGTTTAAGCCTGATCCAGAACTTAAGAAAAAAAGATATGAAATGTATTACTATACAAGTGAAGATGATAATAAGGCAGGTAATGATGGTTACGGATGGGTAAAATGGGCGCTTAAAGATAATCCTGAAATAAAGGATAGGTATCTCCATTTTGTTGGCTGCGTGTGGGATAAAGAATCTTATAGTAAAGCCTTAGAAAAAGCAAGAAACGACACAAGCAAAAAAACATATTCCATAAGAAATTGTAAAACTTATATAGTTATATGGGATAGTTGGGATAATTGTGTTGAAAATAGATATAAATTAGGCGGCTATATGGATGGTTGTATACCTTTTCTGTTTAATAAGTAATAGTTATAAGAAGATAAGAAATGGAAACTATTTACAAACGTAAATTTATGTGCTATAATACTCCTTATAGGGGGAGATACTATGAAAAAACTTTTATTGCTTATAGTTTTTGCTTTAGCGGTATCGGTACAGCCTTTTGGTTTACATACCAAAACTGTTGATGCAGCATCTTCTCACATACATAATTGGTCACCTGTTTATAAAACAGTATATCATGACGCTGAGTACCAGACTAAGACTTATTGGATGGCTAGTGTTTCATTCTATGATGGTGGTCATCCTGAAAATTGTCCTTACGGTCCTAATAGATTAACTCCTGACAGAGATCCTGATGGTTGGTGGCAGCGTCGTACAACTTATGATCTTCTCTGTTGGTATTATGGAAGTCTTGAAAATGTACCTGACGAGTATAAATTGTGGTGGATAACTAAAGATAATTGCACAGATTATGGAATTTCTTACGATAAATGGTGTTATCTTCCTTCATATGGTTATGATGCTCATAAGGGTTGTTATATTGCTGATGTAGATTATTGGGGAAATGTAACTGAATTTAACCCTGAATATGATGTTTTAGTTGGTATTAAAGCTACAGCTGAATCAAAAGCTGAAAAAGCATATAAAAAGCAATTTGGCGTATCATTTAGTTGTGGTTGTAGCAATGTAAATGATTGTTATATGCCTATGGCTCAGGTAAAGGTAAAGACTAAAGATGCTTGGACTGAAAATGTACTTGATCATTATGAGTGCAATGGCTGTGATGATTTATTATATTACAGTTCTTCGACACCTTATAAAGTTGGCCTGCTGGCTGATGATAACACACTTGCAGGCGAGAGCACAGCTGTTACATTTTCGGGCAAGGGCGGAAGCAGTATAATAAATACCGATAAAAGCGGCTGTTTTATCGTGCCCGATGAGCTGGCTGACGGCACATACACCCTTACCGCCTCAGCCGACAGCTTTGTTTCACGGCAGTATTCTGTCACGATAAAGGGAGGAGAGCTTACAGCCGACCCTAAGATCAAGCTGAACCTCATCGGTGATGCCGACGAAAACGGAACGGTCGGTCTGACAGATATAACCCGCATAAAAAGGCATCTTCTGAATATCAATACACTGAGCGCTTATCCCCTCAACTGTGCCGATGCCAACTGTGACGGCAAGGTAGATATGC
Organism: uncultured Eubacteriales bacterium; assembly: GCA_900318545.1. Classification (GTDB taxonomy): domain Bacteria; phylum Bacillota; class Clostridia; order Oscillospirales; family Ruminococcaceae; genus Hominimerdicola. The sequence continues at coordinate 20,956 of ONLC01000009.1, read as the reverse complement.
TTGATGTAACAGCTATCAAAAGGCATCTGATAGGCTACAGCAAGCTCAGATAATAAGTAAAATTCAGCCCCGAATTATCGGGGCTGAGCTGTTTTCATCAAAAGTGCAGACTCTTTACAAACGCATAATAATGTGCTATAATAGAAACCGAGGTCGATGATAATGAAAGACAAGATAAATACTTATGTTGTTCTGCTCGCAGTAATAATGGGGGTATACTATATTTTTCTGGGCGTTTTGCTCTCCACGATGAACGTATCCAACGTGATCGAGGTCACAGCCCTTGTTATACCGTCAATACTGACGGGCTCGCTGTCAACTCTGCTTATTCAGAAGCTTATCAGGGCATGGAAGCTAAAAAAAGCAGGTCAGACCGAAGACCCGACCGACAATAATGATACTGAAATGAAATAAGCTCTCGCAGTTAGCGAAAGCTTATTTTTATATATTGCAGTATTTTTTTATTTCCTTCATCACATAGTTCTCATTGTTTGAGCCCGTTATGAAGTTTGCCGCTTCTTTCACTGAACTATGCGCATTAGACATAGCAAAGCTGTAATATGAGTTATTGAGCATATCCACATCATTAAGATAGTCACCGAAAGCCATTGTTTCTTCGTAGTCTATTCCCATTCTGTTTTCAAGCCTTTTAAGTGCTGTGCCCTTAGTAGCTCCCAGCGGCATAATATCCACCCAGTATTTTCCCGAAAGCTGAACGTTGCAGTGCCCGGCAAACATATCCGTAAGCTTAATGCAGCCGTCATTTTCAATGCCGTTGTCCTCATAAACAGCCAGCTTGAAGATCTCGTCATCAACGGCTGTAAGGTCATCGACCCTGATCTGATTATTGTAGTAAAGGTCAATTTCATGCTGTGCAGCGGCTGACTTTGCATTGTGCCAAGTACCGTTTTTACCGCATAAAAGCACAGTATAGCCGTATTTATCGCAAAGATCAATGCAATTTCTTATCGTATCATTGTCAAGACGGTCTGCGTAGATAACCTCACCGCAGTCCACAACAAAAGCCCCGTTATCGCAGATAAAGCTCATATCGGAAAGATAGTCCTTAAACTGTTCTTTCAGAGCGCAGAAGCTTCTTCCGCTAGCAATAACAAACTTGATCTTCCTGCTGAACAGAGCTTTGAGTACATCATCAAACTCCTCGGGCAGGTTCTTTTTATCGTCAAGAAGTGTTCCGTCCATATCAGTTGCGATAAGTTTTATCATAAGAGCGTACCTCATTTGCTTTGATAGTATCATTATAATTCATTTTGTTGACAAAATCAATCAAAAAGATCAGTCCTCAAAAAACTTTGGCGGAAATAATATAAATAATTACACATTTTCCGAACTATTTGAACAAAACGGATACAACTGTTAAAACTCTTGTTAAAAAGCACCAATTATGTTTTACAATTAGATGTCAAAAGTGAAATTTAGCTGAAAATTTGGGCTTTTGTGTTGACAAAAGCTGAGTGTAAGTGTACAATATAACATATCTGAAAGAATATTTGCGTTTTATATATGAGTATAACGAAAGGGGGAAAAAGGGTTTCGGCCCGTTTGCCTGTGGTTGAGAAGATAAAAAAGATACCGAAAGCTTTCAAAAGCTATGCACTGAACAATCTGCTTGTAATGGTATTTATATTTTCATCGGTGTTCAATGCATTTTTGCTCAGAGCATTCACAGTAAAGTTTGAATATAATCAGATCAAGCCTCTGCTTGCAGATATAGCACTTGTTCTGTTCTGGACAGTTTTCTCATACCTGTTCAAAAAGCCTAAGAAGCAGTTTATCTATCTGATGATATTCTCATTTATATTTGTAGTGCTTTGTGTATCGAACTCGATATACTTTACGAATTACAAATCCTTTATTTCAGTATCGCTTATTTCAACAGCCTCACAGCTGACAGGCGTTATGAACGCTGTCACAGAGAATATTATGGAGGCAAAGGATCTTATTTTCATCTGGCAGCTGCCTGCTATGATAGTAGCGTACTTCCTTATCAAAAAGAGGACAAGAGATTATGTTACTCAGGAGCGTGAAAAAAAGCAGAGAAGAAAGTACGGTCTTGCTACACTTTGTACTTCATTTGGCTTTGCAGGTATATGCTGCCTGCTTCTGACGGGTACGGATTATTCTCGTTTAGCTAAGCAGTGGAACAGAGAGTATGTAATGGGTACGTTCGGTCTGTATACCTATCAGGCAAGTGATATCGTATCAACGATCAACGCTGAGATCAATATGGTTTTCGGCTATGATGAAAGCGAAGAGGCTTTCACCAAATTCTATGAGGACAAAACCAAGACCGATGCCGAAGAGGTCAAAAAGAACGATTATACAAACATTTTTAAGAACAAGAACGTTATAGCTATCCACGCAGAGAGCATTCAGCAGTTCTGTATGGATACATATATCAACGGCGAGGAGCTTACTCCAAACCTTAATAAGCTTGCAAGAGAGGGCCTTTATTTCTCGAACTTCTATGCTCAGGAGAGCGTAGGTACAAGCTCTGACAGTGAGTTTACGTTCTCATCGTCCCTGATGCCTGCATCGAGCGGTACAGTTGCTATCAACTATTGGGACAGAGATTACTGCACAACTCAGAAAATGATGAAGGATCTCGGCTATTATGTGTTCAGTATGCACGCAAACAACGGTACCTTCTGGAACAGAATGAACCTTCATTCATCGCTTGGATATGATAGGTTCTACAATTATACAACTGACTTTGATATAGACGAAACTATAGGTCTCGGACTTTCAGATAAATCATTTTTTAGGCAGGCTGTCCCTAAGATAGAGGATATCTCAAAAGAAAATGATAAGTGGTTCGGTGTTATGATAATGCTTACAAATCATACACCGTTTACCGATATCGAACGTGTCAGCGACTTTGAGGTCGATTTCAAATACCAGAAGTATAATGAGGATACAGGTCTTTACGAGGAAATGTCAGCTGACTTCCTTGAGGGTACTAAGCTTGGCTCGTATTTTAAGTCTGTTCATTATGCCGATGAAGCCCTTGGACAGTTTATGTCTGACCTTGAAAAGCAGGGACTTCTTGATGATACAGTCGTAGTTATCTACGGTGACCACGATGCTAAGGTCAAGGCCGAGGAATATGACAGATATATCAACTATGATCCCTTCACCGATACTGTTCTTACTGAGGATGACCCCGGCTATACTCCTGTTGATGACTACTACTATAATCTTAACAGGAAGGTGCCGTTCATACTCTGGAGCAAGGGCGGTGAGTACGAGCCGAAGGAATTCGATCAGGTAATGGGTATGTATGATATACAGCCAACACTTGGAAATATGTTTGGCTTCTACAATAAGTATGCTCTTGGTCACGATGTTTTATCTATCCCTGAGGGCGAGGAAAACGTAGTTATTTTCCCGAACGGAAACTTTGTAACCGATACTGTTTACTATGACAGCCAGAAGGATAAGTACTTTGATCTTACGAATTATGAAAATGTAATGACAAAGATCTCCTGCAATCAGGTCTATAAGGATACTCCGAACCTTATCTATGATGATACAGTACATGGTATTTTCAAATCTGTTGATGAATCTGATTACTGTCAGTCAGCGATTGATGACAGGATAAATGACGGAGTTGTTGACGAGGCGTACATTTCATCTTATTCCGAGTATGCAAATGAGAGAATAGATATCTCAAATGCGATCATTTACTTTGATATGATCGATAAGGTAGACGGCGGCTTTGATACATCTATGAAGCCTGAACAGCTGCCTTCTGTTGAGCAGACTCCGTTTGCTCCGCCTGAAAAACGTCATAATTACGGAAGATTATCCGCATAAATAAAAGGCTCCCTAACAGGGAGCCTTTTTGTGCATGAAAAAAGACCGACATAAGTCGGTCGGTTTTCCTCTTTAGTGCGTTGTCAGACTATACTGATACAAAACGCTGTTCGTAATTATGCTCTCTCGACCTTACCGGAACGCAGACATCTTGTGCAAGCATAAACGTGACAGGGAGTGCCGTTTACAACAGCCTTTACCCTCTTAACGTTTGGCTTCCATGCTCTGTTGGTTCTTCTGTGAGAGTGAGAAACCTTAATTCCGAAAGTAACGCCCTTACCGCAAAAATCACACTTTGCCATTAGGCTGCACCTCCTTTGACTAAATTTAAGATACTAAGTCCATAACATTTAGTATTATAGCATATCTGAATTTAAATTGCAAGCCCTTTTCATAATTTTTTTATTTTTTTATGATTATCACAATATTTTGCACGAAAGAACACAATTTTGAGTATAAAATCCCTTGAAATTTATCCGAATATGGTGTATAATAAATCTGTGTAGTGTTGTCATTTTAGTGATACGCTTATCAGAATGAAAGGAACAGTATGGTTTTATGGATCAGACAACTCTGATAAAATATGGAACAAGATTAATGATTATATTTATGTGTACGCCTATCCATGAGTTTGCTCATGCGTGGGCAGCCACTAAGCTTGGTGATGAAACTCCAAGATATCAGAACAGGCTAACTCTCAATCCTGTTGCTCATATTGATCCTTTGGGAGCTATCGCACTCTTTTTCGCCGGCTTTGGCTGGGGTAAACCTGTACAGATTAATTCCAATCGCTTCAAGCACTACAGACGTGACCTTGCACTTACTGCTGCTGCAGGTCCTGCTTCAAATTTTATAATGGCGTTTATCGGGATTATACTGGAGAAGCTTTTTTATCGTATTTATATTGTTCAGTATACAAATAGCCTGACTTCTCTCGGCGGCGGCGATCCATCTCAGGCAATGTACTATGTTGCTGAAATTTTCTGGTGGTTCACAGCAATTAATATCGGTCTGGCAGTTTTTAATCTGATACCGATATTTCCACTTGACGGAGAGAAGATTCTAAATTATTTCACAGGTCCCAAATTTGATAAGTTCATGCGCCAGAACCAGTTTTATATAACTATTGGTTTTATGATACTGCTTGTTTCAGGCATACTTAACAGACCACTTGGCTGGGTACAGGGACAGCTTTTTAATTTTATGGATTTCTTGACAGGCTGGGTTGACCCGATATTCAATTCACTTATTAAATAGTGCTTGAAAGGACTTTTCTGATATATGACGACCGCACAGTTCAGGCTTGATACCTTTGAGGGGCCTCTTGATCTGCTGCTTACGCTTATTGCTAAGCATAAAATGAATATCTATGATATCGAGATATCGTTGCTTTTAGCTCAGTATCTTGAATATATGGAGCAGCTTGAATATGTAGATCATGAGTATGAGGCTGAGTTCCTTGAAATGGCTGCACGGCTTGTGTATATCAAGACCTGTCAGCTGCTGCCTCATGATGAAGAGGCCGAGGTACTCAAAAAAGAGCTTGAAGGCCGCCTTATTGAGTATTCGCTTATAAAAATGGCAGCGGAGCAGCTAAAGACAGGCTATGTCGGAGGAAATATCTTCGTAAGAGCCCCTATGGCACTGCCTGTCAATAAGACCTATACCCGTGAGCATGAACCTGAGGTGCTTTTGCAGGCTTATCTCGGAATCTCAAAAAAAGTAAAAGAAACAGAGCCTGTTAGAGCAAAGCTGTTTGAACCGATCGTTTCTCATAAGATAGTTTCGGTTACTTCAAAGATTATATATGTTCTCAAAAGGCTTTACCGCTCGGGTGAGTGCGATATGTCGGGGCTTTATGACGGAGTCGTTGACAAGAGCGAGAAGGTAGCTACATTTCTTGCGATCTTGGAGCTTACGAAATCCGGCAGGATAAAGCTTAACGATGATAACTCAAAGATCTATTTTAATAAAGACTCAAGAAAGCAGAGAACTCCAAAAGAGAAAGTAACTGATGATGTTACAGCCGAGGAGGTGCCTGCGGAGGAAACACAAGTTATCAATGAACCCGAAAATACAGAGCAGCTTATCCATGAGGAGCCTGTTGGACAAGCAGCTGCTGATACAGAAGCATTAACGGACATCGCTACAAATGCTGAAACAATACCACCTGCTAAAGAGAGCGTAAAGCCCGAGATTACCGATGTCAACAAACGGCATGAGGAAAGATCGATGCCCGCAAGAATAAGACCGCTTATGATAACAGTTCCTGCTGTGATTGAGCCTGAGAGCACTTCTTTTCCTGCTATTGAAGAGGGCGTTCGTGAGGAGCCTGTGAATGAGCATCAGAGGGAAGAAGATGTTGAAATCCCTGTTCAGGCAGATGACGTACATGAACAGATTCAGGACGAGCTTTTCTGTGATGAGCAGTCTTATACTCCTAATTATTGGGCAAAACGCAGATATTATTGGGGTTATTCTCCTGTAGGTTCAGAACGCAGAATGGGCTACTGGAAATACGGATAAAGAGGTAATTATGGATAATTCAAATATAACGGCTGTTATCGAGGCTATTCTCTTTGCATCGGGTGAGCCGATCGAGGAAGAAAAGCTCAGCGAAGCAGCATCGGTCACCAAGCAGGAGCTTGATGAGGCTATAGAAAGGCTGAAAGATAAGTATTCAGCTGAGGATTCAGCTATTACTCTTCTGAAGCTTGAAAATGCATATCAGCTCGCTGCTAAAGAGGAGTTTGCACCTTATATAAAGGCTGCATTGGAGATAAAGAAGAATTCTGCTCTTTCTCCTGCTGCGATGGAGGCTCTTACTATAGTTGCGTATAATCAGCCGGTTACAAAGGGCTTTGTAGAGCAGGTAAGGGGAGTTGATTCCTCCGGTGTTGTTAATTCGCTTGTAGAGAAGGGGCTCTTAGCTGAGGCGGGCAGACTTGATCTTCCGGGCAGACCGATAGCTTATAAAACTACGGATGTGTTTCTGAGAGCGTTCAAGCTTTCCTCAGTAAAAGACCTGCCCGAGCTCCCGGAACAAAAGGAGCAGATAACCTTTGATGAGCTCCTTGAAAATGAGGAGAAAGCTCAGGAAGAATAAAAGCAGAGAATGAAAGGGGTTGATAGCTATAATCGTATTATGGATAATACTTGGTATTATTGCCCTTATAGTTATTCTGCTCCATTTTTCTGCGAGGATATATGTAGATGCAGGCAATCAGGGTGCTGATATCAAGGTAAAGTATCTGTTCTTTACTGTGTTTAAGCTTAATACTTCTGATATGAAGAAGAAAAAGACAACGGAAAAATCTCCTTATGATGATGCTTTGGCGGAGGAGCCTAAAGAGAAGTCTGCACAAAGTGAAAAGCAGTTCGAGGACAGCCTGACGATAGAGCTTGAGGAGCTGGACAAGCTCGATGAGGAAGAGAGTGAGGCTGCCGTAGATGGCTCAGAGCCTGTTCAGGTATCTGAGGAGCTGACCGAAGAGGGTCGGGAACAGGTTCAGAAGAAGCCGTTGACTAAGGAAGAAAAGAAGGCACTTAAAGAAAAGAAAAAGCTTGAAAAGCAGCTCGAAAGGGAGCAAAAGGCTCTTAACAAAGCTGAGAAAAAAACGGGCGGCAGCAAGCTCGATAAGCTGAAAGCCAAATACGAGTTTTTTAAGCCCTTTATACCGCCTACCTTGAAGTTTGTCAGGAAGATACTTAAAAAGATACGTTTCAAGCGGCTGGAGATTGATATTTATACAGCTAAAGAAGATCCCGGCGAGTCTGCGATCTTCTATGGAAAGCTCCACCCGATAGTATTTAACGTATTGAGTCTGCTTGGTGTGATTTTCACGGTTAAGCTCAAAAGAGCCGACATCAACTGCGGTTTTTTCGAAAAGAAGCTTGAATTCCACGTAAAGACCCGAGTCTGCGTAAGACCCAGCTCGGTAATAGCTTCTACATTCTGTTATGGCATCAAAGTGCTCAGATTGTTCCTGCCCGGCTGGTGGAAGAGACGAAGAGAGCGTAAGAAAGCACAGAAAGCTGAGAAGAAAGCTAGCAAGCAAGCCGAAAAGGCTGCAGCTGCGGCTGTATAATAAGTTAATAATTGATTATATAAGAAAGGTTGATGAAAAATGAATGAAAACAGCAAGATCGAATCTCTGGTAAAAACTGCGACTGAAAAGATCAGAGAGCTTGTAGATTCGGAAACTATCGTAGGAAAGCCTGTTGTTACTGCTGATGGTACAACGATCATTCCGGTATCTAAGGTATCTGTAGGCTTTGCATCAGGCGGCTCTGACCTGCCTACCAAAGCTTCCGGAAATTTCGGAGGCGGCTCGGGTGCAGGTATTACTATCACACCTGTTGCGTTCATCGCTATTTATCAGGGCGAGGTCAAGCTTCTGCAGCTTACGGCTAATGCGCCTAAGGAGAATGCTATAGTAAATATGGTTCCCGATGTTATTGATAAGGTTAAGGATTTTCTTGATAAGAGATCCTCTTCTGACGAAGAATAATACCTGAATTTTTTCACGCCCTTTGCGTATACTATTTCTATAGATAATTACAAAGGGTGTGTTTTTATGAAAATTCTGTCAGCCTTGATATCGCTTTTACTGTTTGTTCCGTTACTGTGTTTCGATGCTGATGCCGTTGAACTGAGAGAAATCGGTGCCAAGTCAGCTATTGTTATAGATGCTGACAGCGGAGAAGTGCTTTTTGGGAAAAATGAAAAACAAAGACTCCCTATGGCAAGCACTACAAAGATAATGTCTGCTCTTATTGCTTTGGAGCGTAATGATATTGATAAAGAATTTGTTGTTGACAGTAATGCGATAAAGGTTGAGGGCTCTTCTATGGGTCTCAAAGACGGAGACAAAGTCACGCTGAGAAAGCTTTGTGTCGGAATGCTGCTGCCAAGCGGAAATGATGCTGCAAATGCAGCGGCTGTACGGATAGCAGGCTCGGTGGATAAGTTCGTTGATCTTATGAATGAAAAGGCATCAGAGCTTGGGCTTGCTGACACGCACTTTGTAACGCCCTCAGGTCTTGATGACTACACTGATGAGCATTACTCTACAGCATACGATATGGCAAGGCTTGCTTCTGAAGCTCTTAAAAATGAGGACTTTGCAGCTATCTGTTGCGAGTCTTCAATCTCGATCGATATCAACGGTGAGAAGAGAACGCTTTATAATACCAATAAGCTTCTTGGTGATTGTGACGGTGTTGTAGGTGTAAAAACAGGCTTTACAGATAAGGCAGGAAGATGCCTTGTTTCGGCTTGTCAGCGTAAGGGGAAAACTCTGATTTGTGTTACCCTGAATGACCGAAGTGACTGGGACGACCATAAGGCACTTTATGATCACTGCTTCAATTACTATGTTGAAGTGCATCTGTCGGAGAGCGGAAAAAAGCTGGAGATACCTGTCGTCGGAGGTGCTAGCGAAAGGATTCGCTGTACGGTGTCTGATAGATCAATGACACTTCTCAGAGGGGTATCGGAAAAGCTAAAGGCTGAGGTCTATGTTCAGCCCTTTGTGTATGCACCTGTAAAAGCAGGGGTTGCCGTAGGGACAGTAGTTTATACTTCGGACGGAAAAGAGATCGCAAGAGCACCTGTGCTGGCAGATGAAAGCATTAAAATAAAAGATTCAAAAAGCAAGTCCGGCTTTTTGAAGAAAATATGGGATATATTAGAGTTCGTATTCTGATGTGTACAAAAAAACGGACAACTTAGTGAGGTTAGTATGGAAAAGGTTCGTATTCAAAAGATAATTGCCGACAGCGGCTTATGCTCCAGACGTAAGGCTGAGGAGTATATAGAAAGCGGAAGAGTGCTCGTAAACGGAAGGAAATGCACTCTTGGCGATAAGGCACTTCCTGATAAGGATATTATCACTGTTGACGGCGTAAAAATCGGAGCAGTCAGAAAAAGACGGCTCTATTACATAATGATGCACAAGCCCAGAGGCTACGTTACAACTATGAGTGACGAGCACGACAGAAAATGTGTTACCGACCTTCTTAAAGGTATGAATGACAGAGTATACCCTGTCGGCAGGCTTGATAAGAATTCCGAAGGTCTGCTTCTGCTTACAAATGACGGTGAATTTGCAAATGATATAATGCATCCGTCGCACCATGTTTCAAAGACCTATAGGGTAACTGTCAGACCCGATATAAACGATGAACAGCTTATAAAGCTTGCATTGGGAGTGGAGCTTGACGGTAAAATGACTGCTGAGTGTTCAGTAGTTGTGCTTGACAAACAGCCCGGAAGGGTAGTGCTTCAGATGACTATACATGAGGGCAGGAACAGGCAGATCAGAAGAATGTGCGAGGCAGTCGGTCTTGAGGTTGCAAGGCTTAAAAGAACATCTGTCGGACCGCTGAAGCTTGGTATGCTTAAACCCGGGGAGTACAGAGAGCTTAAACCTGATGAGCTTAGGGCTATCAGAACAGCTATGCAGAAATCATCTAAGAGCGGTTGATGCCGCTCTTTTTTGAGTGCTTTTTCTAAAATGTTTTCTAATTATTACTAAAAAGTAAATAATAACGATAAATTAAAAATATGTCTTGTAAAACTGCGAAAAAAATAGTATAATAATATGTGTATATTTTGATTATTATTTACTGAATGGAGGAAATTGTATGTCTGATACATTTGCAAATCTTGAAGAGCTGAAAGCAAAGGCCTTTGCTGACAGCGACGCAAGAAAAAGACTTACATATCTGTTCGATGAGGGAAGCTTTACAGAGCTTGATGCTTATGCATCAGTCGGCGGTGAGCTTACAGGCGTTATCACAGCTTTTGGCTACGTTGACGGCAATCCTGTATATGCTTTTTCTCAGGACATAAGTGTTAAAAACGGCGCTATGACTGAGGCTCAGTCAAGAAAGATCTCAAAGGTTTATGATCTTGCAGCTAAAACCGGTGTTCCTGTTGTTGCTGTTTATGATTCTTTCGGAGCTGATGTAAGTGACGGCTCAAAGGCTTTGAGTGCGTACGGTGAGCTGCTTGCTCAGGCTTCTAATCTTTCGGGTGTTGTACTTCAGATAGCTGTAGTTGCAGGTACTTGTGCAGGCTGTGCTGCTATGCTCGCCCAGACTGCTGACATTACAATTATGGCTGAGGGAGCTTCAATGTTCGTGGCTGTGAACTCTGATGATGAGTCATCAGCTAAGAAGGCAGCGGCTAACGGAACTGCTGCTGTTATTTGTGCAGATGACAAGTCTGCTATGGAGACAGCTGCAAAGCTTCTTTCAAAGCTGCCTCAGAACAACCTGTCGCCTGCTCCTATGTATGAATTTGCAGAGCCTGAGACTGTTTATGCTGAGGACGCTGAAAGTGCTGCAAAGGCAATTGCTGATGCTGACAGCGTTATTGAGCTCTTTGCTGAGTTCGGAAAAGCATCATATACTGCTTTTGCAAGCGTGAACGGTGCTGCTGTAGGTATTGCGGCTACCAATAAAACTAAAGATAAGCTTACTGCTGATGATTGCACAAAAATAGCTAAGTTTGTAAGACTTTGTGATTCGTTCTCAGTTCCTGTTATCACGCTTGTTGATACCGAGGGCTTTGAGTCAGATGAAAAGACAGAGGCACAGGGTGCTGTAAGAGCTATGTCCAAGCTTTGTCACGCTTATGCTGAGGCAACTACGGTTAAGATCTCTGTAGTTACAGGCAATGCTTACGGACCTGCATTTATCGCACTTGCAGGGAAGGGTGCAAACGCTGACTTGTCTTATGCACTGAGCTCTGCGATAATCTCGGCACTTGCACCTGTTACTGCAGTCGAGTTTATGGAGCATGATGAGCTTAAGGGTGCTGAGGATCTGAGTGTTAAGAGAGCAGAGCTTGCAATCCGCTTTGAAAAAACTGAGGCAAGTGCTGCAAATGCTGCTGCAAACGGCATCATTGACGGTATCGCTGAGTCTTCACAGCTGAGAAAGCTTATTATAGATTCGCTTGATATCCTTGCAGGCAAGAGAGTTTCAAGGCTTCCCAAGAAGCACAGTAATATCCAGCTTTAATTAGTAAATAATACAGATTGGTGGTTTTTAATTATGAAAAGATATAACATAACCGTAAATGGTAAGGCTTATGACGTTGCAGTTGAAGAAGTAGATGCCGGCTCTGCACCTGCTGTTGCTGCTGCCGCTGCTGCAGCTCCTGCACCTGCTGCTGCACCAGCTCCTGCAAAGGCGGCTCCTGTTGCAGACGGCACTAAGGTAACAGCTCCTATGCCCGGCACTATCCTTGATATCAAGGTGGCTGTAGGTGATACTGTAAAGTCCGGTCAGGCCATCTGCGTGCTTGAGGCTATGAAGATGGAAAACGATGTAAACGCTCCCTGCGATGGCAAGGTGCTCAGCATTAACGCTACAAAGGGCTCCGCTGTTGAGACAGGTGCTGTGCTTGCAGTAATAGGCTGATTTTATCGGAAAGGATTGAATGTTTGAATGGCTAAGCTTAAAATAACAGAGACGGTCCTTCGTGACGCTCATCAGTCACTTCTGGCTACAAGAATGTCTATGGACGATATGAGGGAGATTCTCCCGGAGATAGACAAAGTTGGTTTCTATTCTTCCGAATGCTGGGGCGGAGCTACCTTTGACTCCTGTATAAGATTCCTTAATGAGGATCCTTGGGAGAGACTGAGAATTCTCAGAAAAGAAATGCCGAACACAAAGCTCCAAATGCTCTTCAGAGGACAGAATATGCTCGGTTACCGTCACTATGCTGATGATCTGGTCGAGTATTTTGTTCAGAAGTCTATCGCAAATGGTATCGACATCATAAGGATATTTGATGCTCTTAACGATATAAGAAATCTCCAGACGGCTATCAAGGCTGCTAAGAAAGAGCAGGGACACGCTCAGGTTGCTATTTCTTATACACTGGGTGAGGTCTTTACTCACGAGTATTATATGAACTATGCTAAGCAGATCGAGGAAGCAGGTGCAGACTCTATCTGTATCAAGGATATGGCAGCTCTCCTTACACCTTATGAGGCTGAAAGCCTTGTTCGTGATCTGAAATCTGCTGTAAAGATCCCGATACAGCTTCACACTCACTATACATCGGGACTTGCATCTATGTGTATTATCAAGGCTGTTGAGGCAGGTGTTGATGCTGTAGATACTGCACTTTCGCCTTTAGCACTCGGTACATCTCACGCGCCTACTGAGTCAATAGTTGCTACATTCCAGGGAACAGAGTATGATACCGGTCTTGATCTTGTTAAGCTCAATGAGATAAGAGATTACTTTATGAAGCTTCGTAAAAAGTACATAGACAGCGGTCTTCTTGATCCTTCGATGCTTGCAACTAATACAAATGCACTTCTTTATCAGGTGCCCGGCGGAATGCTCTCAAATCTACTGTCTCAGCTTAAACAGGCTGGTAAAGCAGATCAACTTGATGAAGTTCTGAAGGAGGTTCCGAGAGTAAGAAAGGATTCGGGCTATCCTCCTCTTGTTACTCCTACTTCTCAGATAGTTGGTACACAGGCTGTGTTCAATGTTATCATGGGTGAGAGATACAAGACTGTCACCAAGGAGTTTAAAGGTATGGTTAAAGGTGAGTACGGTAAAACTCCTGTCGCTATAGATCCTGAGTTCCAGAAGAAGATTCTCGGTGATGAAGAGCCTATCACCTGCAGACCTGCAGATCTCCTCGAGCCTGAGTTTGAGACTATGAAGAAAGAGGCTGCTGAGTGGACAGAGCAGGAAGAGGATATCCTCACCTATGCTATGTTCCCGAAGGTTGCTCCTAAGTTCTTCAAGGAGAGAAGAGATCGTAAGTACGGCATTGATACAAAGCATTCTGATGCTGAAAACAAGGTTCATCCTGTATAACTATTAAGGCAGTCTGCGGACTGCCTTTTTTGTTGTAATAATCGTTATTGATTTGTAATTAAAATTAATTTATGAAACTATTGAAAAATACGAAAAAGTATGTTATAATAGGTTGTAAGGTCGGGAGAAAACGTTTAAGGCCTTAATATGTTTATGAAATGGGGGTTATGTTATGCCTGATTTTATAGCTAACCTGAGTTCGACTGCAATGATGGTGATATGGGCTGTTGCATTTGTATTTTTCCTGATTGTTGAAGCTTCAACTGCGGCACTTGTATCAATTTGGTTTGCAGCCGGTGCATTGGTCGCTCTGTTTTTTGCTATTGCTAAGACCGGATTTCTTGTACAGTGTATAGTGTTTGTTGCAGTTTCTGTGATCGTACTCATTGTTACAAGGCCGATTGCAAAAAAAGTGAATAACAAAAAGGTGCCGACTAACTATGAGCTTGATGTAGGAAAGACAGTTCGTGTTATTGAGACGATCGACAATGTAAAGAATCGTGGCAGAGTCAAGCTTGACGGAACATTCTGGTCAGCAAGATCGGATAACGGTGAAGTTATTGAAGAAGGGCTTGATGTAACTGTCGTTAAAGTTGACGGTGCAAAGCTGATCGTAAGAAAAAACGCAAGTTAAGGAGGATTAATTATGGGCAGCATTGGTATTTATATTGCTTTGGCAGTTATTGTTGTAATTGTTATCGGGCTTATAAGAAATGTACTTATCGTGCCTCAGGCGTATGTATACGTAATTGAAAGACTTGGAACCTTCCACGCATCGTGGGGTACTGGTCTTCATATCAAATTTCCTGTTATTGACAGGGTTGCTAAGAGAGTTTCAATTAAAGAGCAGGTAGTTGACTTCAAGCCGCAGTCTGTTATCACTAAGGATAACGTAACTATGCAGATAGATACAGTCGTTTTCTTCCAGATTACGAATGCAATGCAGTTTGCATACGGTGTTGAAAGACCTATTTCCGCTATTGAGAACCTCACAGCTACTACACTTCGTAATATAGTAGGTGATCTCGACCTCGAGGCTACACTTACTTCGAGAGATATTATTAATACAAAGATCACTGCTATTCTTGATGAGGCTACCGACCGTTGGGGTATAAAGGTTCAGAGAGTTGAGCTTAAAAATATTATTCCTCCTCGTGAGATTCAGGATGCCATGGAAAAGCAGATGAAGGCTGACCGTGAGAGACGTGAGAAGGTAATTCAGGCTGAGGCTGAAAAGAAATCTCAGGTGCTTGTTGCAGAGGGTGAGAAGGAGTCTAAGATCCTTAAAGCTCAGGCTGAAAAGGAATCGCAGATCCTTGCTGCTGAGGCTGAAAAGCAGTCTATGATCCTCAGAGCGGACGCAGTTAAGCAGCAGAAAATGCTTGAAGCAGAAGGTGAGGCTCAGGCTATACAGATGGTTCAGCAGGCACTTGCTGACAGTATTGAGAAGCTCAACAATGCTAACCCTAATGATCAGGTGCTTAAGCTCAAGAGTTTGGAGGCATTCCAGAAGGCTGCTGACGGCAGAGCTACCAAAATCATTATTCCGAGTGAGATTCAGGGTCTTGCAGGTTTGGTTGCAGGCGTTAAGGAAGCCGCAACAGATAAGAATATCCAGTAAAAAATATCCGCTGTACCAATGCATGGGTACAGCGGTGTTTTTATGCTTTTCTGATAGTTATTTCTCCCGAGGATATAAAGCTTTCGGATCCGTCTTCAAATTTTACGTGCAGCCTGCATTCCTCGTCAACTCCGAGCATAACAGCCGGAGTTTTTTTGTCTCCCTTGATGAGGTATATCTGCTCACCGACCCATATAAGACGCTTTTTATAGTCATCATAATAAGCATGGGGGTCATTGTTTTCATATAGCTCGAAGAACCTTTTTATAAGGCAGGCAGCAAGCTTGTTTCTGCCGTTTTTAGTTTTCTCGGAGAGTACTGCACCTGCAATTTCTTTTATCTCATCGGGGAAGCCTCCCTCGGGAGTATATACATTTATACCAATTCCGCAGACTGCGTATTCAAGACCTCCGCTTTCCATATCGATTGCGGCTTCTGTAAGTATTCCGCAGATCTTTTTGCCGTTTATGTATACATCATTTACCCATTTTATCTGAGTTTCTACCCCGAAAGCGTCCTCTATCGCAAGAGCAACTGCGACTGCAGCTATAGTTGTTATTTTCAAAGCCTCCGAAGCAGGGGAGTCGGGTCTTAAAAGAAAGCTTATATAGAGCCCTGAATCAGGTGGTGAGAAAAATGAGCGTCCAAGTCTGCCTTTTCCGCCTGTCTGTCGTGCAGCTATTGCTGTAAGACCTTCTTTTTCATTTTCCAAAGCCTTTGCTTTCAGATAATTATTGGTTGAGTCGATAGTATCGAATACTTCTATGCAAATTTTGGATTTGCTGCCGCTGATCAAAGAGTCTATTCCGTCCTTTGAAAGAATATCAGAGCAGCTGTCAAGGCAATAACCTTTATTGGTAACAGCACTGATAGGGTAGCCTTCAGCTTGCAGCTGCTTTACCGCTTTCCAGACAGCACCTCGTGAGCAGCCAAGCTCATTTGCAATATCCTCACCTGAAATATAGCAGTCCTGTCTGCTTTCCAGAAGTTTTTTTACATCTTGTTTAACTGACATAACCTATGCCTCCGTAAATATATATGTATATTATAGCACTTTTATTAAGCAAATGCAAATATTTCATTTTGTTTTAAGTGTGTATCTAAAGATAATGAAAAAGTTTGTGCAAAATGCCAAAGTAATACATTTGCATTTTTCTCTAATATGATGTATAATATAATAGTATATTTGTGAATAGAAAAGGAAGATGTTAATGCTGTATAATGTGCTTATGGATGTTGGCGGTACCTTTGCTCATTTTGTGATGGCTGCCTGTACATTTATCATATCGTTTTTATCG
The DNA here is from genome assembly GCA_900318545.1 of uncultured Eubacteriales bacterium. GTDB lineage: Bacteria > Bacillota > Clostridia > Oscillospirales > Ruminococcaceae > Hominimerdicola. Next base: position 4,342 of record ONLC01000009.1, on the reverse strand, counting down.
ATACTGTATTTCAGAAACATACTGCCTAAGGATCAGGGCAGAGAGTTTGCTGTAAACGGTGCACTCTCTCAGGGCAAGCCCAGAGGTGCCGGAATAATCTTTGTTACTACATTTACACTTTGTACAGCCTTATTTGTTCCGCTCAGTTTGGAGAATGTTTTGTATCTTGCTTTTATTTACGGGGCTATGATGAGCGGATATCTTGATGACGGTGCAGCAGTGCCTTGGGGAAACCTCAAAAAGGGTCTTATTGATCTTGTTATTGCACTTGGCTCATCAATAACCTATTATGTTTACAACGGCTCCAGAGTTAAGCTTTTCCTGTTTGACACCACAATCAGAATGCCGATGGTGATTTTTATAATCCTAGGAGCGGTCCTTGTATGGACAGCTATCAATGTTACAAACTGCACCGATGGTGTTGACGGCTTGTGTGCAGCTCTTGTAATGATAGTTCTTGCTTTTTTGCTCTATTCAGGCTTGTTTAAGTCGGGCGAAAGGGTCATGCTGCTCATTATGCTGATAACGCTTGGCTCATATTTGTGGTTCAACTGTTCTCCGAGTATGCTCCTTATGGGCGATGCAGGCTCCCGTGCTCTCGGAGTATTCCTTGCGATCATGTTTATGAAGTCTTCTGCTCCGTTTTTGTTTATCCCGTTCACTCTTGTGATCATTCTTGACGGTGGACTGGGACTTCTGAAGGTCTCGTTTATACGTTTTCTCAAACTGAATGGATTTATGAAGAATATCAGAACTCCTCTTCATGACCATGCAAGAAAGAATAAAGGCTGGTCGGATACACAGGTTGTTATGAGGTTTTCGCTTATACAGATCCTTTGTTCTGTGCTTTATTTGTCTTTTTTGAGATAAGTTTTATTAGTTTCGGAGTGATCTTAAATTAAAAAGAAATTGAACTATATACTTGATGTTTTTTTCGTCTTAGCTATCGGCTTTCTTACATTCAGATTGCTTTTTAAGGACGAAGAGCTTTCGGGTATAATCAAGCTTATAAAAAAAGCTGAAACAGGCTGGCTTATAGTCGGAGTGTTTTGTGTGTTCTTTTTTGTGGCAGGGGAATCGGTCATAATAAAGTATATGCTCAGGCTTTTTAAGGTTTCAGTTCCATTTCCAAGCTGCCTGAAATACTCTTTTATCGGTTTTTTCTTTAGCTGCATAACACCATCAGCCTCGGGCGGACAGCCTGCTCAGATGTATTATATGAAAAAAGACGGCATAAAGCTTGGTCATTCAACGCTTATAATGCTTGTGATAACTATAGCCTATAAAGCTGTTTTGGTACTTCTCGGACTGCTTTTCATTGGTTTTCACTACAGCTATATTATGTCTCATGTCGGAGGGCTATGGTGGCTGCTTCTGATAGGCTTTGCACTTAACCTTGCATATATTTTCGGACTTATGTTTGTTCTTGCAAGACCGTTATGGGCAAAAAATGCAGCCAGAAAGCTGGTAAGGCTCCTAATTCGTATGAGAATACTGAAAAAGAAGAATTACGAGAGTTATGTTAAAAAGATAAATCGTATCTGTGACACTTATATGGTCGGTGCTGACTATATAAAGCATAATGTTAAGGCAGTTCTTAAAATTTTTCTTATAACACTTGTCCAAAGGGGCTTTCTGCTTTCTGTGACATGGATAGTTTATAAGTCTTATGGATTGTCGGGAACAAGCTTCTTGGATATAGTTGCAATTCAGACTATTATAGGTATAACTGTTGAAATGCTGCCTTTGCCCGGTGCTGCGGGAATAACTGAGGCCTGCTTCTCGATGATGTTTGAGGGGATTTTCCCTGTATTGCTTCTGAAGCCTGCTTTGCTTCTCAGCAGGGGATTGAGCTTTTATGTATTACTAATTATGAGTGCGGTTGTAACGCTTGGTGCTCATATTATTGTATTGAGAAAGGATAAAAAGTCGGCATCTGCCGACTAAAGGAAAGGATATAGAAAAATGATAGGATTTTACAATTATACGGTAATTCTAACCTACCTTAGCTTATGCTCTGCTGTTTTTGGTATAACGCAGGTGTTTGAGGGCCATGAGCCAATCGCTATTCTGTGCCTGCTTATCTCGGGTATTTGTGATCTGTTTGACGGCAAGGTCGCAAGACACAAGAAGGACAGGACCGATCATGAAAAGATATTCGGCATTCAGATAGACTCTCTGGCTGACCTTGTATGCTTTGGAGTTCTTCCTGCCTGCATAGGCTATCACCTTGGCTTTAATTATGGTCTTGGTATCGTTTCTGCTATTCTTATTGTACTTTGCGGACTAATCCGTCTTGGTTACTTTAATGTAATGGAGGAAGAGCGTCAGCGTAACTCCACAGAAAACAGAAAAGAGTATCAGGGTCTGCCTATAACAACATCCTCAATCATTTTGCCTCTTCTTTTCTTAGGTAAGCATAATATCCCGAACGGCGCATATCCTTATGTTTTCCAGAGCTTTATGATAATTCTCGCAATACTGTTTGTGCTTGACATAAAGGTAAAGAAATTTTCTGCAAAAAGCTTATTCTTAATGTTTACACTTGCAGCTCTTATTATACTTGGATTTTTGAAGTTCGCACCTAAACATTAAGCCTAGAAAGGAATGATAAATATGAAATACCGTGACAGAATGGGCAGAGAGTATATCAAGACTACAACTCAGGATCAGTTTCTTGATACTGTTTATAAAAGTGCTCCCGGAAGACTCCTTATGAAATTCCTTTCCTTGTCAGTGTTCTCTAAGGCTGCACATTTTGTATTGTCATCTAAGCTTTCTGTTCCCTTTATCTTTGATTTTGCTCAGAAGCACCATATAGATATGTTTGATTATGAGGACAGAATGTATACCTCATTCAATGATTTCTTTATCAGAAAGATAAAGCCCGGCAGAAGGTTTATAACCAAAGACGACAGAATGCTTATTTGTCCGTCTGACGGAAAGGTGTCAGCGTATGAGATCGCTGATTCTGATACATTTATAATCAAAAATTCAGTTTATACTGTGGAGTCTCTCCTCAGAGACAAAAAGCTTGCCAAGCGTTTCTGCGGCGGCTATGCTGTTATCATTAGGCTTACACCTGACAACTATCATCGTTATATTTTCCCTGCAAACGGCATCAAGAGCCATGACAGAGAGATCAAGGGCTCGCTTCATACCGTAAATACGGTTATCAACAACTATATCCCTGTATATAAAGAGAATACAAGGACCTACTGCATGATAAGAACTGAAAAGTTCGGGGATATAATTCAGATGGAAGTCGGAGCTATGATGGTCGGAAGGATAAGCAATATCTTCAAATACGGAAGAAGAACCGTATACAGAGGCGAGGAAAAGGGCTACTTTGAGTTCGGAGGTTCAACGATAGTTCTCCTCCTTGAAAAGGATAAGGTCGCACTTTCGCAGGATCTTCTAAAAAACACTCGTGAGGGCTTTGAAACAGAGCTTTTACAGGGTGCCATTATTGGTGAGAGCCGCATATAATCTTTAAGGGGTTTTGTTAATGTACAGATTGAACTATGAAGCGTTCGATGCTGAAAATTCTTATATTGGTAATGATCTCGGTGTGACCTGCTATGAAGGAAAAACAGTGTTCAAGACATGGTCACCGATCGCAACAGGGGTATATCTGAATTTGTATCTTGACGGTGAGGGGGATAACCGTTCTGAGTCTCTCCCCATGGAAAAGGACGAGAGCGGTGTTTGGGTGGTTGAGCTAATGCACGACTGCGAGGGAATGTTTTACACCTACACTTTTGAATTTGATTATAAGAACAGATATGAAACTATTGATATATATGCTAAGGCCTGCGGTGTAAACGGAAACCGTGGAGCTATAGTTGACTTTAAGAAAACTGATCCTGTGGGCTGGGATAAGGTAAAAAGACCAAAATGTAAAAATGCCTGCGATGCAGTGATATATGAATGTCATGTCAGGGATTTTTCGATTGATCCCAGCTCAGGAGTTAAGCCTGAGCATAGAGGCAAGTTCTTGGGCTTTACAGATGATAAAACAAAAACTGACGGTATTCCTACCTGTCTTAGTCACCTGAAGGAACTGGGTGTTACTCATGTTCAGCTTCTGCCTGTTGAGGACTATGCTACAGTAGACGAGTCAAGACCTGATAAGGCACAGTATAACTGGGGGTACGATCCTAAAAACTATAATTGCCTTGAGGGCTCATACAGCTCCGACCCTAACGATCCTGCTGTCAGGATAAAGGAGTTCAAGGAGCTTGTTATGGCACTTCATAAGGCAGGTATAGGCGTTATAATGGACGTTGTATATAACCATACATATTATACCGAGGAGTCAGCGTTTGAGAAGTCATTTCCA
>ONLC01000212.1 GCA_900318545.1 uncultured Eubacteriales bacterium | reverse complement strand
TGATAGTCTTGATTCTCTTCATTTTATGTTCCTCCTATGCGGTTTATTAACTATTTAGCTGCCGTGATCTTATATGTAAATACGGCTTCTTTCTTCATGTCTCTGTTTACGATTCTTATCCTGTCGGCTTTACCGTCAGTGCTGTCGGCCTTGACCAGTATGTCCCTGCTCTCTCCGGCTGCAATATCCAGCGTGGCATCCTGCCCTTCGAGAGGCGGAAGATCCCAGTTCCTTGTATCCGGATTATATGCAGTGTGGAAGAATCTTATCTTACCTACAGTCACCTCGATGTGATAGTTGCAATCCTGATTGACGCTTGGGAGCAGGCACTCGCTCTGCTTATCTCCGAGCTGCCCCCTCAGATTTACAACGCTGGATGCAGTCTTATATACGAGGCCTCTGTACGCATTTGCATCACTTAATACCTCAGATACTATGACTACATCGCAAGGGCAATTGTTAATTACGTACTCAGTCGTAGACCCGATGCTGTTAAGCATGTCCTCTTTGGATGACTTGGTCATCACGACTAGGTCAGCGCCTATTTCCTTGGCTGCTCTTGTAATTCTGAGACCGGCCTTTCCTGTTTCGGCCATAGTCTTTACTTTATATCCGTCAAGCGACTCTGCGACAACTGCGAGCTTTTCTTTAATGGCCTCGGTCGCCGCCAGCTCGGCCTCGCTTTTAACGCCGAATCCGAGTTTCTCATCAGCCATAAGCAGTACGATTTCAACGTCTGCAGGCTCATATGTCTTTTTTATGTAGTGAACTGCCTTGAGGCTTCTTTCGCTCTCTTCAATTGGCAGGAGTATTCTTTTCATTTTATCCTCCCTGTTTATCCCCATAAGTGCTGTAATTGTACCACTAAGACGCCTTTGCTTGCAAGGACGCCACATGGGAATTATGTCTGTTTTATTTCAGGAAACTGCTGTTAAGAGTCATCACGAAAAGTTCGAGCACGGCATATAGGACCAAATAGTCATCGTCATATGAGAGCACGAGGTCGTTTTGTCTTTGCTCATTCTCGTTGAACAAAAGTCTCGGGGAGCCGCCTATCACTGCTTTGAGCTCGCCGTCCTTCTCTACTCTGTAATTGCAGGAGATATTAGCTCTGGTACATGACGGGAATAAACTCAGCACGAAATCGCCATCCTCTGTCTTTACCTTAAATCCTGAGCAGGCTCTGCTCTTGAACGGATACATCTCGCCGAACTGCTCTCCGTTTGCAAAGATATCGAAGCCCGCCTCTGAGCTTACTCTGCTTCTGCGGTCGAGTTTCCTCGCTACCACAGAGGCCAGTTCTTCACCGTCCTCATTGATGACTTTGGCTGTAAGCGGACTATATGTGACTTCCGCCTGCAGAATATCCCTGCCTTCTTCATCCTTATACCAGCCCTCTCCAGAGTTGTGATAATAGAAATTGACCATATCCATTGCGGCAGGAACTGCTGCGTCTGCATCTGCGCAGGCTTTTACAAGTCCTTCAAACTTGTTTTCGGACTCGTTCATGTACTTTACGGCATTTTTCTCCATCTGAGTGCGTGGCTCAAATCTTGTTTCAGCGATATGAATGCCTGCCAGGATATTATCAAACTCATCACCCTTGGCGTTATTGAGAAGCATTGTCTGGATATCATTTGCTGAGGGCAGTCCTGTTACCTGTGGGTTTGCGGATACGTCGCCCTCGATCCTGATGTTCTTGGTGAACTCTCCGCTGGAGATGAGCTTTGCCAAAGGGTGAGCCAGCTCAGCAGACTTTACTATCTTGTATTTATCAAGCTTCTCAGCGAGAGGAGGATCTATCGGTCCCTTGAAGGCATCAAACATCATCTCCTCATCAGTGAACCACTGAAGGAAGGGCTTGTCTGTGTTTGCATTCCTTGCCTGAGCCTGAGCGATCATCTCTTCTGTTTTCTTTGAATAAATGTAGTCAGATATACTCTTGGAGATCTGACCTACAGCTGAGCCCAGCTCTCTGTTGCAGGCAAGGAACTTGCAGCCCTCACGGTAGTTCATAAGCTCAGATCTTACACCTAACAGAGGACTCTGCATATCTTTGAAATGATCTGTTAGCTTATGGTAGGTATCGATCTGCGGATCATCAGCCTTTGCAAGATCGACCACCTTATTCTGAACGTGTTTGAGCTCCTGCCAGGCGTCATGCTGAACAGCGTGCAGATGCAGCAGCTGACAGTAACGCTTGTTCTGAAGCAGGTCAGGCTGGCTGAAATCTATTGTTACAGCAGCATCGTTTATCATTTTAGTGAGGTTCTTATAGCCTGTGTAAAGAGTCTGAGCTATCTGGTTCTGTGCGTCCTCGCCGCCCTTTGCGATAAGCTGTGAGTATTTGTCAAACATTGCCTGCTTTCTTTCGATACCCTTCTTGGGGTCAGAAACAGTTTCAAAATCCATACCCTCATTTATAAGAGCGAGTACAGAGATAGATAAAACTGCTGAACGGTCAACAGAGAAGGGCATATCGTGAGCTTTCCTGATACGAACACTCGGGTCAAGATACTTCTCACCGATGAAGAGATTGAAGTTATCCCTGTCAAAGGGGTTTGTTTCATTGAAGACCTTCATTGACTCGCCGAAGAGCTCCTGCTCGAGGTCTGCCTCCAGTTTCCTTTTAAGCTTTACGCTTGCGTCCATATTTAGTGCAACAGGCTCACGAAGCTTTCTGACAAATTCCATTCTCTCCTTGTTTTCGGGAGCATCGGGAGCTGTCTCAAGAGAGAGCACCCTGTCGATATCACGCAGAACAAATTCATTTGCAAGGTTGAAGTTATGCACATGATTAAAGGTCACGCCGATCTTTTCATCGTCCATTTCCTTTGCTCTGGCAGTTGCGTCATTAAGGTGGCGGATAAGCTGATCAAAATAGTAGGCAGCATCATGCACTCCTTCGGGACGTGCACCACCCTCGGGGAGAGGATAACGATACTTTGCAGCATCGTCATTGTAGCTTGAATATAACTGATAGTTCTGATTTACAAGAGTGGGGTCGGTAGAATTAAGTCCTGTTTCTCTAATATCAATAGCGGGCATTGTGATTACCTCCTGAATTTATTGAGCTTGTGTTTTTTGCTCTTCTGTAAGTAATACCCGTAGCCCTCCGCATTGGGTGCAGAAAACTGAGAAATATTTTTATTTTTTTCAGACCTTTCATTTCACAGCAAAAAGCTCTGATTTTGTAAACAAATTTAGCTGAAATAGTAAAATTAAGTGAAGCCTATTGACAAAGCTTTAACAATGGTCTATAATGAGTGCATGAAGAGTAAGAGCATTTACGTTAAGTGCTGCCTGAACGGAGAGTTGTCTGGCGGACGAAAAGCTTATGCTTGCGGTTTATGCTCTGCATCTCGCTTCATGTGGCATCTAAGCGCTCCTTTCTTGTCGTATGAGTGAGAGAGGAGGTTTTTTTATGTCTGAGAAAACACATTTTACAAACACACCGGGCTCTGAGCTCAGGCTGTTCAAGTCAACCAAGGTGCTTGCAGCCTCGGCGATACTTATCGCTATGAGCATAGTGCTCGGCAAGGTGCTTGCGATAAACATTGGCGACAGCATAAGGCTTAGCTTTGAAAATCTGCCGATACTGATCGCAGGCGTGTTCTTCGGGCCTGCGATAGGAATGGCTGTAGGTGCAGGCGCTGATATAGTCGGCTGTCTGATAGTGGGCTATTCGATAAACCCGATAATTACGATAGGTGCGACAGCAATAGGCTTTTTCTCGGGGCTTATGGCAAGGGCTGTAAGAGTTGACAGTATTGCTGTCAGGGTGTTTCCTTCGGTACTCACGGCACATATTATAGGCTCTATGCTGATAAAGTCGATCGGATCCTTGATCCGCTCCTTGTCCTGAGAGAGGATGAGCTCGGC
>ONLC01000286.1 GCA_900318545.1 uncultured Eubacteriales bacterium | reverse complement strand
CGGCAAGTATTACGGCTTAAATGCGCTGTCGAATAATATGATACTGTTCGATAGGTTGCAGCTTAAAAATCCTAATGGCTTTATTCTCGGCTCTCCGGGCTCCGGTAAGAGTTTCAGCGCAAAGCGTGAAATGCTCAACGTATTTCTGGCTACCGATGACGATATAATCATCATCGACCCGGAGCGTGAGTACACAAACCTTGTGGCTGCTCTGAACGGCGAAACGATATTCGTTTCTCCCGGCAGCACCAATTACATCAATCCGCTGGATATGTCAAAGGACTATTCCGATGACGAGAGCCCGCTTGTCATGAAATCCGACTTTATTCTTTCGTTCTGCGAATGCTTGGTCGGCAAGCAGGGACTTACGGCAAAGGAAAAGGCTATAATTGACCGCTGCCTAACGGCAACTTATGGTGAGTATCTTATCAAGTACGATCAGAGCAAGCTGCCAACGCTTATGGAGTTTTATGAGAACATAAAAGCACAGCCCGAAAAGGAAGCACAGGGGCTTGCACTTTCCTTTGAGCTATACATCAAAGGAAACCTTAATGTGTTCGCTCACCATACCAATGTGAACACCACAAACAGAGTGGTGTCCTACGATATTAAGGACTTGGGCAAGCAGCTTAAAACGCTGGGTATGCTGATAGTGCTCGACTACATCTGGAACAGGATAACCTTAAACCGTGCGCAGGGCAAGCGCACATGGATCTATATGGACGAGATATATCTGCTGTTTGCCAATGAGTATTCCGCAAACTTCCTCTATGAGCTTTACAAGAGAGCAAGAAAGTGGGGCGGAGTTCCGACGGGTATTACGCAGAATGTGGAGGACTTACTTAAATCGGAGACAGCTCGTTCAATGCTGTCAAATACCGACTTTGTAATGATGTTAAATCAGGCAACAAGTGACAGGATTCAGCTTGCAAAGATACTGAATATCTCGGACAATCTGCTGTCATACGTTACTAATTCGGACAGCGGACAGGGGCTTATCTGCTGCGGAGGATCAATTATTCCATTCAGAGATAAGTTCCCGCATAATGAGCTCTATGACTTAATGACAACAAAATTATCAGAGATAGCCGAGAACGAGCACAAGAAGGAGTGATCTGGATACAGATAGAAACTAAAAGGGCAAGAGATGCACCTCAGACGAATATAGAGCGTGAGGGCATTGAGACCGAAAAGCAGCAGGTCGGGGTGAGGAATAAGTATCATATAAAGTCGGTCAGAAAGGGCAATATACAGACCTCCTGGGGCGATAAAGATGTGGTGCTTAAAAATCCTAACGTAAACCGAGAGGAGCGCATAAGGCAGCTTCGGGATATTAAGCGGCGCAAGGACTATTTCAAGAGCAGAAGTATTACGGGCAGGAAATTCACTCTTTCAAGGGAGAAATACACAACCGCAAAGGGTGAGGAGGAAAGCCCCGGCAATATTGCAACGGTGCAGAGTACGGTCAATGCGGCACAGGGTGTTATGCAGACAGGCGGTGTGATACGCACCGCTGTCAGCGGCACTCGCACTACGGCAGGACGGATACAGACTGCTGTGAATCGTGGGGTATCTGTCGGGTCGGTAAAAGATGTTGGCAGAATGGCAGGAAGTGCTGGGGCTGCTGCAAAATATGCAACAGTTGGTGCTGTAAAAGAAGCAGGTCACTCGCTGCTTAAAACCAAGATCGACAAGACCACTACTACCGATACGGGTACGGAGGCTATAAAGCAAGGACTGACCGAGGTGCGCTATGTGGATAACACAAGAAAGGCTGTCAGCAATACTGTGAAAGGCGGTATCAAAACCGCCCGCAGTATAAAGGAAACTCCAAAGTCTGTGGGCCGTGATGTGCAGAAGATAAGAGAAAACATTATCCGAAAGCACAGGGCAAAACAAATTGCCAAAGCCAAGAAAACAGGCAAGGCTGCAAAGAAAACCGCAAGCGTTGTAGGCAAGGTCGTTAAATTAAAGGGCTTTATCATAATCGCTATCGGTGCTGGACTTGTGCTTCTGATCGTGGTGCTGCTATCAAGCTTTATCTCTATGATAATCTCGGCAATAAGCTCGATGTTTTCATGGCTCATTCCCGGTGACGGAATGAATCCTTATCAGTATTTGCAGCAGTATTATACGAGGGTGCAAACTCTTGAAGAAACGATACAGGAGGGTATTGATGATGATTACGAATACACTCCCGAATACCGCTATG
>ONLC01000005.1 GCA_900318545.1 uncultured Eubacteriales bacterium | reverse complement strand
GTTACTGTAAAGACAGGAAAGAACGTGTTCCGTGTTATCTGCACGGCTGTGAACGGAAGCTCATCGGTATACACTATCACGATGAATGTTCAGGCGGCAGCGGCAGCTACAGTTAAGGGCGATACAGACGGCAACAGCAAGCTGACCGTTACCGATGCGCTGCTTATAATGCGGTACTCCTCGGGCAGAGCTAAGCTTACAAGCGCCCAGCTCACCAGAGCAGACTACAACGGAGACAAAAAGGTGAATGTCACCGATGCGGTCTATATACTCAGGAAAATAAGTAAGTAAAACTACCTCCTATAAAAATGCAGTCGCTTGGTCGGCTGCATTTTTTTGGTATTTGCTATTGATTTTTATTAATAAATATGGTATAATAACTATAATTAGACTTACTATGTGAGGAGGATAGGGATGAACAGAAAAAAGATCAGGATTTTTGCGGTGTCGCTGGCTGTTTTTGCCGTAATTGCAGGCATCACTGCGTTCTTTACAAGTGTTGATACCGTAACCAATGCTTTTGTGGCTTCAAAGCTGAAAATCAAGGTTATTGAGCCTCACTGGAACCCCGACCACCCTATCGTTCCGGAAGAGATGGTCGAAAAGGACCCGTATATCGAGAATATTGATGAGACCTCGGCTTTTGTGTTTATGGAGGTCACGGTGCCTGCAGGTGAGTATATCATCGATAATAACGACGCCGACAAGCAGGACGACGACAAGGGTAAGAGCCTCGGAACAAAGACTGCTCCGCTTTTCAAACTCGGGCTGGTACCTTATGAGCACCACCGAGAACAAATCAGGCACAAAGGTAAAAAGCTACACCTACCTTTATGCTTATACAGGCGATAATGAGGGCGACATAATGGCAGTGCTCCCCTCGGGAGGCAAAACCGTTAATCCGCTGTTTAATGAGGTCATTTTCATAAATGCCCGTGAGGGTCAGGGGCTGGAGGGCAGCACTCAGCATATTAATATCAAGGCTTATGCTATTCAGAACAACTACCTTAAAACACCGACCGAAACAGACACCAAGGCGGAGAATGTATGGCAGCACCTGAAAAGCTGAGCCGTGGAAAACGCTTCCTGAGGGGGCTTAAAGCAGCAGCCAAGGGAACGGTATCGTTTCTGATGACGGTGGTTATACTGGCAGCGGCTGCTCTGCTTGTGCTGTTTGTTATGAATATAAGACCCTATATCGTGACTACGGGCTCAATGGAGCCTGCGATACCTGTCGGGAGTGTGTGCTTTGTAAACAGGAATACGGAGCTCTCGACAATAAAGGTCGGAGATGCTATCTCGTTCAGTATGGGCGAGAATACATTAGTTACGCATAGGGTAGTTAAGATAAAGAACGGGAAATACACCACCAAGGGCGATGCGAACAATACTAATGACGCAGCTGCCGTTACTAAGAAAAACTATATCGGAAAGACCGTGTTCGTTATCCCGTATGTGGGGAGGGTGTTCAGGTTCTTTCAGACAAGGAGCGGTATAATCTCAGCGGCGGCTGTGATAGCTGCTCTGCTTATAATCAGCTTTATACCCAAGGCTAAGCCCGAGGATAAAAATTCAGATCAGGAGGAGGAGAAGTCAGCCGATGAACAAAAAGAAGCTTAAAAAACGTGCGTTTATTGCCAGCCTTGCCGCTATTGTAATAGTGGGTACTACGGCTGCCTTTCTTACAAGCACTGATACAGCTGATAACAGCTTTGAGATAGCTGAGGTAAACCTTGAGATCTCCGAGAGCTTTAAAGAAGATCAGATACTGTCTGCAGGGCAGATAATCCAGAAGGAGCCCTATGTTAAGAACACAGGTACTGTAGAGCAGATCTTCTTTGTGGAGGTTTCGGTGCCGTGTATGGAAACTACGCTTGTTGATGAACACGGTCAGCGTATAGCTCCCAAGGGGACGACTATCAGCAGTAATGCCGATTACAAGCAGCTGGCCGAGATTTTCGACCTGCTGGCTGACGGAAACAAAGTTGTTACTCACGAGGACGACCCTGACCCCAAATACGGGGAGATTCACTACAACGCCCAGACAGATACCCCCTCTGCGACGGCCGGCTGGGTGTACCTCGGGCAGACAGGCAAGGAAGAAAAGTACGAAAACAAGGAGGATTTCCTTGACGGCACATATAACACCTACCTGTTCGGATATACGGCGTGGGTAGAGCCCGATGAGGTAACAAGGCCTGTGTTTGACAAGCTCAGGCTGCGGAGCATGGTTGATGCTGAGATCACAAGCGGAACTATCGGGCAGGTGACTGTTACCGCATATACCATTCAGAAGAGCGACCTTAATGTTGAGGGCGTTTCAGAAGCTGACGGCACTGCCGAAAAGCCCTACACTAAGGAGCAGCTTGAAAAGCTCAGCAAGATCATCGACAACAAGAACAAGGAAGTGAGCTAATGACTAAGAAGAAAAAGCTCGTGACTGTATGGGGCTCACTTGGGATAGCGGCTGTGCTGGGGTTTTCGGCGCTGGCGTACTTTGCCGCAAAGGATAACGAGCCTAACCTTGTAGGTGTGGGCGAGGACAGCATAACTATCACCGAAAGCTTCACTCCGCCTGACCAGACCCAGCCCTACAAAAAGGTTGTAAAGATCACGAATACGGGCTCGGTGCCCTGCTATGTGAGGGCAAGGATAGAGTTTTCAGACTCTGAAATGCTTAAAAAGGCAGAGTTCTCCTATGCAGACCCCGACAGTGCTGTCGCACCTGCTGAGATCACCTTCCACCCTGCCGACCCCGATGCCGAGGGCTCCTATGTGCAGCACCTCCCCGAAAAATGGATATACAATGCTGCCGACGGCTACTACTATTACACGGATATTGTGGGTGTTTCCGATGCAACAAGCACCCTGCTGGCGTGGGTAAAAATGAACCACGAAACCGATGAAAAGGCAGAAGCCCATGACATTTACGTTTATTCCGAGTCGGTGCAGACTATCGACCCGAAAACCGGAGAAGCCTACACAGGCTACCTTGATGCGTGGACAAAGTTCACGGCAGAAACAACTTAAACAGATACTAAGACCGCCCCGAAGCTCGGGGCGGTTTTTTTGTGGGTTTTCGTGAAAGAGCAAAAAAGCCCCCCTCTCCTATGAGAGGGGGGTAAAGTGTTTTAGATCAAGATGTCTTTGTTATTCTAATACCATCAGATGTATAGTGATCGTTGTTAGCATCTACAAGATCAACGTTTTTGATATCATTGGTTTTAGGATAATTTGAGAAAATCTGATCTCCCTTATTACTATCATTATCCTGCATCTTAATATGTTCCGGACCCCACTGCCATGTTGAAAATGCACGCTTAAATTCATCAGCAGGTAAATTACAACTATCAAACATTCTCTGTGCACTGAAAAGTTTTCTGAAATCACCTGTAATATTTAAGCTTACAAGATTGGTACATTTCTTAAACATTTCCTTGGTTTGAGCAGAGATAAAAGTGCCATTAGTGCTTATATCAACAGTACCATCGCCTGCTTCAGATGTGTCAACATTCATGGTTACAGTGGTAAGATTTTGGCAATTGATAAACATTCGATTCAGATACATTAATCCTGATTTTTTATATGTTCTGTTTAATTCAAAATTAGTAATAGCAGTACCACTAAACATATAACTGCACAATTCTACGCCAGAGAAGTCCCAATCGAACATACCGCTTACATCTGCAAGTTTATTATAACTGTCAAACAATTTTGGATCCTGATTATAGCTACTGATTCTATACTCCAAATAAACCGATCCCCTTGTAGGCTTTAAGGTATCTCTGTCTACAGTGTACCAGTAAACAACATTATCTATCGCATAGAAGCGTATCTTATCAGGGTAAGTATTATCAAGATTTTTATCTCTAGCATTATTCATTCTTGAATCATAAGTCACTCTGCTATTATTATTACAGCTTTCCCAACCAGCTTCGTTACCCTCTCTAAATGCTATCATTGTATCTTTACCTAGACTTGTTATTTTATCGTTACCTGTCCTATCTTTATCATTAATAATAGTTAATAAGCCAGTTCCATTTCTCATCACAAACCTTGCAGTTACAGGTCTGTCTATCACCTCCGCCTGGAACGTAAAGCCCATGATCTTATCGGGGTGAGCAAAGTCGGCAAATTCATCGGCAAAGGACACTCCGCTCGGAGCGCTGTCACCGTAAATGTATGCCTTTACCTCTGCTTCGTCCATGAACATCACGATATTGCCTTCACTGTCCTTAACGGGTCGGCCTGTGCTGCTGAGCATATACCAGCCCTTCTGTACATAGCCGTCATCGATCCTGAGCTCGGGTATCGGGCTCGGATCTGAGCTTATGCTCGTGCCCTCCTTGGTGTAGGTTGCATCAACTACCGTTGTCTTATCCTCACCGACAATAAACCTCGAACGGTTAGCTGCATCAGACTTATACAGAACACGCTTGCGTATCTGCGGTGTAGGCTCACCGAACACAAGCTCGAGCTCGCCCTTGTTCATATCGTGGTCGGACTCGTTATATTCGGTCAGACCTGCCTTATAGCCGACATCGAACTTGAACGACTGCCCTGCTATGCTGGTGCCGTCATTTCTGATAGTCAGCGTAAGCACACCTGTGTCAGGGTTATAGCTTACAAATTCAAACGGCGCAGGCAGAACATTACTGAACCTTATATACGAAAGCTCGTCAGCTGTAAGTGACTTTATCTTCTCAGTGTTGTAGCTGAGCACAGCCTCGAAATCGCCCGAGCCTATCGCATCTTTCAGATTGATCTCAAACGTCGTCTGACCTGTAGTTACAGGCACAAGCGGCTTGTAGGTCGGCTTGAACGCTGTAATGTACTCCTCGCCGGGTATGCGGTTATCAACGAAGGTAACCTCGCTGAAATTATCATACCTCTTGATCACGTTTGTGTACTTCACACGGAATGTGAGCACCTCGTCGCTTACACCGCCTGTAAGGTCACAGAAGGCAGTGAATTTCGGAGCTGCGGTGCCGTCTGTCAGTTCATACTTATCCGCAGCCATCATAACTGTAGATGTCAGCGAGTTCAGACCTGCTGTCTTGTTGACAACATTACCCGTACCTGTTACAAGCTCAAGACCCGTACAGGTATACCTCGAAACAGGCAGCTCCTCAATCATATACTGACCCTCAGGCACATCTATCATAGCTGTGCCGTCAGTACTTGTCATGTGTACAGCCAGAGTGTAGCTCTTGCCTGTCTTTTTATACCTGCGTGTAACAGGCTCACTGCTGCCCGACTGATAGCTTTGTACAAAGTCAGGGGTTTCACCCTCAGCGGCGTCCGTCAGCTGGCTCACCTTGAACATAAAGGTCGGCTCGCCGTAAGCCTTGAAGTAATCCGTATCGGGGATATGCTTGTCGATTATGATAGCAGCCTGCTTGTCGGGGTCCTCACATTTGATGAACTGGTTATTACAGTTGTATGCATTAACTGTAAACAGAACATCATCGCAAAGGCTGTAGCCCTCGGGCGGAACAGTCTCACGGAAGTAATAGGAGCCCCAATCAAGACCTCTTACGCACATCTGACCGCCTTCATCGGCAGTAACATACGCAGAATCCCCCGTAATATGGGTCTTTTCGACATTTGTCATCGGCCTGTACTTTTCCATACCGTAATCGAAGATATTATCCCCGTCCACGATATAATAAGTCAGTCTGAAGCTATCAACCGAAAGATCTGTATACATCTGCATAAACGCAGAATCAGCTTCAACTGACTTTATTGTACCCTGCAGCAGCTTTCCGCTGCCGTCAGTTACCATATCCTTGTAGTACTTTTCCGTAACGGTGTACTCGGTGGTACCGTTATCATCAAGGATAGTAAACCTTATCGTTTCAGCATCAACTACAGTGAAGCTCTTCACTATGAACTCTTTGGTTTTGCCTGTCTGCCCGTCAATAGTCAGACCGCCAAGCCTGAGCTTCGCCACGGAGTTTACCTTAACTCCGTCCTTAGTATACAGATCAAACTGTGCCCCGAAAAGCTTCTTGTGGTAGCCGCCTTCCTCGGCAGTTTTTGCCTGCTTATACATCCATAGCTTTCCGTAGGTCTTGTCGTCCTCCATGCTTACGTCTATTCTTGCCGTAGCAGTAGTGGCATCTACCTTGAATTTCTTGGGTGTCGGGTCCTTCTGATAGCCCGCAGGAGCCTTTGCCTCCAGGAAGTAGTAAACTCCCCAGTCAAGGCCGCTTACGCTCTCGGTACCGCCCTGTGAAGGGTCAGCATCTGTACGAAGGCCGCTCTTTACAAGCGTATCAACATCTTTGAGTGCCTTGCCGTTTACAACGTGTTTTTCCTCGACAAGGTCGTCAACTCCTATGTTTTCAAGATAGATCTTTCTTTGATCAGCTGTCAGAGCATTTATCTGAGCATCTGTGAGCTTCATCTTATCTCTGAGGTAGGTGTTTTCCTCCTCAGGAGTGAAATTCACCTTGTAAAGTGAGAAGGTACCGTCTGTCAGCGGCTTGCTCTCCTCGCCCGAGCTGCTCTTCAGAAGCCTTGCCTCGCCCATCTGTCTGTCATCGCAGTG
Organism: uncultured Eubacteriales bacterium; assembly: GCA_900318545.1. Classification (GTDB taxonomy): domain Bacteria; phylum Bacillota; class Clostridia; order Oscillospirales; family Ruminococcaceae; genus Hominimerdicola. The sequence continues at coordinate 22,027 of ONLC01000005.1, read as the reverse complement.
AGATGCACGGAACGGATAATAGGTCGTCTGCTCGGTTATCACAGTATTACCGTTCGCATCAGTACCCGAAACATTCTTTGTTTCCGAGTTCGCTGCAACAGTGTCTGCGTTTATCTCTATTATCTGAGCCTCGTGCTTTGTAGTATCCATAGTGGTCCAGGTAGACCATTTTGACTTATCATTATTCCATGTGTAGCCTAAAGGCTCACGGAGCTCATACAGCAGATAGGTTCCGAAGGCAAGATTATTAAACTCTATCTCACCTGTCTGATCGGTGAACTTTGCCTCGACCATATCCCAGTACTGCGTGAACTGATCGGTTTCCGTATCGCCCCTTGCACTTTCTACGGCAGATTCCGCAGCAAAGCGGTAATCCTCCTCTGTAAGGTCGGGGTCTGTATTCGCTTTCAGAACATACAGTCCGTATCTTGCATCTTTGAGGTACTTGGTGTTGTTTCTGAAATCATACTTTGAGAACACTATGCTGCTGAGTATCTCATCATCTGAGAGCATAAGCAGTTTTTCATCGTCCTGAGATTCAAATTTAAGGGAGCCGTCATCACCGATAGTCATTGCCGATACACGGAAATAATACCTCTGATCGCTCAGATCAAAGCTTGCAGGAGCCTTAGTCTCCTTAACGAAGTACATTCCGTAGGGCATACCCTCAACACTTATAGTGCCGCTCTCGTTTCCGTCAGAGCTGTTAAGGTCAGCTGTCCAGCCTGTTTTACCCTCGATACCTCTGTAAATGTACACCTTTGCCTGATGATCGTACAGGAAGTACACCAGCGACTCGGAACCGTCTTCCTCAAGGACATACATATTGTACTCTGCACCGTTGAGCCGAACGCCGTTCGTGCCCTTGGGAGCACCGTTTATCATTGTGCCGTCAACCTTGACAAAGTTCGCCTTGGCAGTCTCTATCGGGTCGTCCTCTACGACTATTCTGCCCGTGTACTGGAGCTGCTCTGCAGAAATAAGGTCGAGCTTTCCGTTTTCATCGGGCTTAAAGGTCATATCCGTGCTGCTGCGAAGCTTGAAGCCCACAGGAGCCTTTTTGATAACAAAGTAGTACTTTTTGTTATTGTCAAGTCCGTTCAGTATAACCTGGCCGCTGCTGTTCGGGACTATCCTTGCATTATCATCAGTTTCGTCAGCCTCTGTGGTATTCGTTTTGAGGTTATAGCTGCCGTCAGAAATTCTGGTGAAGTAAACTCTCTTGTCGCTTGCAGTTACCTCATCACCGAGCATCTCATAGAGCTCATACTGCACATCGCTGTTTGCAGGCTGCACTTCCGATGGAGTTTTAAAGACGGTCTTTTTCATTACTACAAGGTCAATATAGCCGTTATCAGCCACAGAGAAGTAGTAGCCGTCCTTATCCTTGTTATCATCAGAGGTATAGTTCTTCCCGAAGAAATATGTTCCTGCAGGAAGCCCTGTCAGCTTAATGACGCCTTCTTCTCCTGCACGGGTATTTACAGCTGCATTGGTCTCACCAGCATCGTAGATAAAGGATTTGAGCTCATCACTGTAGGTAAAGCCCAGCTTATTGCCATTGCTGTCAAAAACAAAGAAGTCCTGATCCGGGCCTATAAAGCTCTTGCCGCTGTAAACAGTGGTCTTATACCTGTCATACTCATACTTGTTTATAACAAGGTATTCTTCAGCGACCTCGTCTGCTGTCTTGAAGTCTACAGTATAATAGTATACGTTGTTCGAGTCAGAAACCACCCTGAACCTGTAGAGCTTATCATCTGCAATAAAACCGTCAGGTGCTTTTGTCTCTTTATAATAGTATACTCCGGGAGATAGGTTCATCTGCAGAGTACCGCTCTTATCAACCGGCATATCCTTCATAAGTCTTGGCTCAGTTGCCTTCTGGTCAGGCCAGTACTTAACGATGCTTGTTCCTGCATCATCATTGAACACCGAGAAGGCAGCACCTGTCAGTCTTCTCTGAGTTTTGGAGCTTACCTTAACGAGCTCAACTATATGTCTGAGCAGAACCAGCGTTTTGTTGCTGACGTTGTATACTCCGTAACGCTCGGTAGTGTTAGATTTTTCACCGAAGCAGTGCAGGTCGTTGTAGGCAGCTCTGTTGTTTATGATGTTTGCATCAACTTCGTCCTCAAGTGCGGGAGCCTTCATATTCAGATCTGTCCTGAGGTCGAGAGATCTGTTATCAATAGTGTAGGTACCTCTGAATAAAACTGCAACAGCGTAGATTATCTTTCCGTTTGTGTTGATGCTCCAGCTGCCGTCTGCATTCTCCTGAGCCTTTACCCAATCCGTGCTGACAGAGTTCCCATCAGCATCAACACCTGTGATGTGCTGCTTTATATTGTTGTAATGCTCAAGAGTTTTCGCCAGTTCTTCCTGACTGTGAGTATCCTGCTTGTCGTAGTGCTGATAATAAGCTATAGCATCCGATACATAGTTAATAGTCTTCTTATAATCTGCATTAGGAGCACCGCTCACCTTATCCTCGGTGATGAAATACACCTCGGGAGTATAGCCCTGACCGTCTGCAAGTGCGGGATAGTAGCCGTCCTCAAAGCTTATGCTCTGAACAGTTCCCTTCCATGCGCTGGTATTGACGCCCTCAACTATATCCAGCATTATAGGATTGGACAGAGTATCAACACCTGTAGCTATCCTCTTGAAGTGGAGCTCATAGGTATATTCTGAGGTCATACGGCCGTTCTGGAGATGGTCGGTGTTGCTTCCGTCTACCTCGGCGGTGTTTTCATAGATCCAGTCTGTATAGTGGCTCTTGACCTTTTTGGTGGTCTCGTCCTCCTCATAGGAGCCTCGTGCGTTGATGCTTGCAGATGCCTCTGATTTTGCGGCAGGAAGATCATTGAACGGGTTGGTAGGAGAAAGGTCGATATTTGAGCCTGCTGCTCTGCTGAGTCTGACATTCTGGTCAAGCACTGTTACATAGGTCTCTGCTACGTACTTGTTCTGCTCACCGCCTGTTGCCTTCAGCCTGTCATAGGTGATATTTGCAGGATATGTGAACTGGATATCAGTATCCTTGCTGCCGTCAAGGGAGTAGCCCTCAAAATTGAACTCTGCTACAACTATCCTCTTGTCGGGATCATAGTAGAAGGATACAGCGTCATTATTCTTTACAAATTCCTGATCTATCACCTGTCCCGAGCCCTGAATAGTGCCGCTGAAGGTGAACGAATCGACCAGCTGATCAAGCCAGCCCTCGCTGAGGCTAAGGTCCTTAGGCACCTGAGATACTACTACAAAGTGATTGAGAGATCTCTCATTGTCAGAGTATATCTTACCGATAGAGGTTATCTCTGTCTCGAAGTAGTCCTTGGCTTCGGTCTGAGCTTCATCGTCCTGGCTGATGATTATATGGTCAAAGTCAGTCATCGCAGTTTTTGACTCAACAGTTGTGGTCGATTCACGCAGCCATGTATACGAAAATGCAGAATCCGTCTTCTGAGGCACTGCGGTCTCATCATAGGTGTTTACATACTGCTTTCTGCTAAATGTATTTTTAAGTCGTGTACCTTCATTCTCATCAGCGGATACCCTGCGGTCACCACCATGGTCGGTCACTGTGTCTATCTGAACATGGTTATAAAGCTCATCTCTGTCAAGGTTATACTTGATATCGACCCATGCGCAAACCGGTGCATCTATCTTCAGATCACGCACTACGATTCTGATCTCATCAATGTTCTCGGGAAGGAATACCTCCGAATCCCTGACGGTATTGCCGGTGTGAGCGTCATTCTCATTATTCTTGATGGGCTGCCATTCGCCGTCATCGCTTCTGCCGAAAACGTCATAATCAAAGCCGCTTTCGGCCTTTGGTATGGGATTGCCATTTTCGTCGGTCTTTATTGTTCCGTCCTCATTGAGCTCATATCCGACAGTATCACCGTCAACAAGCTTTCTTACCTTTACTCTGGTGAAGTCATATTCAGCAGCTCTCAGCACACGCTCTGTATAACCGAGATCATGTGTTACACCATCAGCGTCTGTATATGTCTGTAAAAGCTGCTGTACAGAAGGAGCAGTATCCTCATACACAAGGTCATAGGAAACAGCGTTTTTGTCAGCATCAACAGCCTTGTTTATCTTACCGTCAAGAGAATATGTTACAGTCTTTCCGTTGAAGATCGAATCATAAAGCAGCTGATAGATCGGAGACGGGTGCTTTGCATGGTCATAATAATACAGTCCGTCAGTGGCCTCGGTATGGCTGTGGTTGATTTCATAGGTATTGTGCTTCTTAATGAACGGGCCTGTGCCGCCGCCCTGAGGCTTTTCATCGGTAGTCAGCAGATGTGCCGCCTTATCTGTGTATTCTTTAGGGGTAGTCTCGTCGTTATAGGTGACATAGTAGTGGCCTGTAAGAGTTATCTGCTTATTTGCAGACGGAGCTGCTTTCTCGACAGCCTTTGTCAGAACGCCGACACGGTATGTCGAGGTATAGTTCTCACCGACCTTGAAGTCCTTAGCTCCCCTGAAATTATAGAAGCCTATCTTTCCATCGACCTCAATAAGCTGAACACGGGAGCCTGATTCGTCAACGACAAGCAGATTCTCTATACCGAGCCCTCCTGCATCTACCTCTATAAAGTAATCCGAGGTCTTTATTCCTCGAGCGTTAAGACTCTTTCTCTGAGCATCTGAATCCGAGCGGATATAATGAGCATCGGTAAGCGAATTGGTCTGCATGGTGCAGGCTTCGTCCTCATACTCTGTAAAGCCTTTAAGACCCAGCTTTGAGGTATAGCTGCGCCATGTATAGTCTACATTGAGGTTGTTCGGGTCAAGCTTTGAGATATCGTCACAAACGATCTTTACTTCGTTATCATCATGCTCCGAGGTATAATTCATCACCAGTGAGTCGGTCTTCAGCTGTACGGTAGCGGCAGGGTGTTCGGCATAAGCAAGATCACCCTCCTTGATCTTGTTGCCTTCCTCGTCCTTCTGATACTCTTTTACGGTACAGGTGGTTTCAAGGGTCTTTTCAAAGCCGTTTACGGCAGCTCTTGAATCAAACTGCCATACGAACTTGGTTACACTGTTAGGCTTGATACTATCCTTGTTCGTAAAGGTATAGAGATCCTTCTCCGAGTCATAAGCTATATCCCACTTGGAGAGGTTCGGGTCGCTCATATCAAGCTTGAAGCCGCCGCCTCTCTTCAAGTCGCTCATTCCCTGTATCGTGAACTGAAGCTCGCCTGCATCGACCTTTTTCTTCATATTGAAGGTAAAAACTGTTTTAACAACGGGCGACTCCTGCCTGTTTTCATTAAGAGAAAGGACTGTTTTATCATCTGAGATAGTGATATCACGGATAGGCTCGTCTGTGCTGTCGTCTGTGACAGTTATCTTTTTGCCGTTATCTGTCAATTCTTCTGTCTGGGTCTCTCCGCTGTTCGCAGTAGTAAGGGTGGAAACGTCCCAGCTGAAGCTTACGGTATAGTCGGATTCAGCGGCATTTGCACGCAGCGAAGCAAGGCTCTCCCAAAGGATACCTGTATCGAACATATTAATTATGAATACAAAAGCAAGCAGTGCCGAAACTATCCGGTACTTACGCCCATAATTCATAACCATGCTCCTTTCGCCTGATTTTTAGTGATATCAGCTTTCCTGATTCTGCTCTTTCTCCCGCTCCTGCTTTCTTTTAAGAAGCACCAGCATAAAGAATATCATTCCTGCAAGCACCGTCATACAGCTTACCCAGAACATCGGTTTGCTGAGCATTCCTGTAAACGGGGTGCCCTCTCTTTCATTCTTTGATGTATCTCCCGATGTCCTCGAGCCTGTGTCGGGGTCTTCGACCTGAGCGTAGAATATCCATTTGAACTCTATTTCGCCCTCAGCGTAGCCCGACTCCCCGGGTCCTACAAGAACGTGCTCACCGTCCTTATCGACAAGGCGGTGACCGTTATCGACATCTTTTATAACATTTATCTCATTCCAGATTATCTCGCACCTGAGGTTGTGCGACTCACCAGGGGCATAGTAGCCGCAGTCGAAGTGCTGCTCGGTAAGGTCTATATTGCCCTTGCCGTTTACATCTCCCCTGTAGATCTCTTCATCATCGAGGTAAAAGCGGCACTCGCAGCCCTCCTCGAGGTCTATCTCTCCGTCCTTGAAAAGGGGCTCAACGTAGAAGTAAATGTGGTAGCTTTTGTCCTCTCTGAGGTTCATAAGCTGGATATTTTTAGTGTAGGTCTCGCCGTACTTCATATTTTCGACGTGGAAGAAGTACTCGCCTGTTTCTGAGTTTACGGCATTGCCCTCGTCATCAAGGGCAGCCAGCCGTTCCGGAAGCCCCTTTACCGCACCCTCGGGCAAAGGGGTATCCGCAAGGGCTGTAGAAGCCATTGCGTTCACACCGATAAGGAGACTGCCAAGTATTGCAGTGATAAACTGTTTGATTTTCATTTGTGCAGTCTCCTTTCTTTATAGTGTGGATTTAGATTTTTGGGTTAGGTATTAGGTCCAGCTTACATTTGTATCGTTTGTGTATGCTGCTTCTGCACCCCATCCAGCACCGTTTACACCAGTTACATAGCTTTCAGCTGTCTTTGCCTCATCAGGTGTAATCTGAATGCTGTCAAGAACTACAGAGAGATCAAATGTAAGATCCTTGTAAGCATACTGTGTAACGTCCTTGTTAAGGGTTACGCTGTCAATGAGCATAGGTGTCTGTTTACCTGCTTTAACAACACTGTTAAGATAGAAATAACCAGTATCATTTGTACCATTCAGTGAAGGTGATGTAGTATTAACCTTCTTAAATGTCCAGTTTGTGCTCCAATTATCAGCAAGCTTAACATCAATAACAAGATCGTCTAATGTCTCAGCAGCTGCATTTTTCTCTCCAGCATAAGTAAGTCTTAGATACTTAGCTGTTTCAGCTCCAGCATCGACTCTATTACCGGTTTCGGTAGTTGCCTTTGTGTTGTCAACTATCCAATCAACAGTAAACAAGGGTGAATCAACATTATTAGCAATCGTAACTTCCTTTGTTGCTGCAAGCTTAACACCAGAAACAGATGTTACAACACCATCAGCTTCAACAACAGTACCAGCAATAAATACAGTATCAGGCTCAGTTTCAAGAGCATAGTACTTAGTTCCATCAAAGAAGTAACCGGAATACTTGATTTCATCGGTGGTCTTGTCAGTTCTTCTGAAAAGATACAGACCTGCACCTTTATCAGGAACATAATCATCAGCAGGAGCAACACCATAATTATCAGTATCATCTGCATTAACATTCTGAGCATCAGTAGGCTTTACAGCACCAGCAGGAGTCCAAACGAGTGTAGCACCTGCCTGCAGTGTAGATACTTCGTTAGCCTTTGCACCTACCGCATTTGCAGTTCCAGTCTGTTCTGAACCATCATCTGCAGTTGTGTTCAGTTCAACAGCAGTAAGTCCACTTTCTGTCGGCAGTTCTGTAGCATTGCTGTCAATAGCAGCAGTGAAAGTTGTCGGAACTGTCAGCTTAGCATCATAAAGGAGACCAAGTCTTACAAATGCATCAACATTTCCTGTGTTTACAGCGGAAACGTCCTTGTTGATTTCCTGACCGGGAGTCCAGTCCTCCGGAGGAGTGAAGTCCTCGACAATGCTTACACCGTAGTCAGCATGTGCGGTAAGTCTGTTCGTTACCTCGTCCTTAGACGTGAACCATGCGAAAGTGGAGCCTGCAACGATCATGCCTGCAACTATGATCGATGCGATCGCTATGCGTCTGTCTTTGGAATTCTGCTTCTTGTTTGTTTTTGTCATAGTTTTTCATCCTTTCATAATTTATTATCGGTTAAATTCTTGCCCTCTCCCAGATCAGGCTCCTTTGGCTCGGGCTCAGGCTCGGACTGTTCCCCGGAGCTTTCCTCCTTTTCGCCTTCTGCCTCGGGCTCCTCCTCATGGGGGGCAAGATACATACCCATGAGTTTGAAAAATACGAAGACCAGTACTATAAGCGGTACTACAAAATACCACCTCATTTGGACAAACCTTACAACATAGCCAAGCTTTGGTATACTAAAGCTTACTCTGCCTATCAGCCTGCCCTCATCTATAAGGAACTGATCCTCGCTGTCATTCGCATCTCCCTTTGTCCGAAAACAGGTGACTCCCGTTCCCTCATAGTTCTCGAGCTTTTCAACAACTCTGTGGGTCAGGTATGCCTCGCTGTCACTCGACGGGTTGAATGTGATGACATCACCGACTTTTATCTTGTCGGCCTTTTCTATCTTAACGAATACCATATCGCCCACACCGTACTCAGGCTCCATTGACGGTGTTAAAACAGTATAATAACGGTATCCGAAAAGGGACTTATCAGGCGTTCTTGACGACGCAAACAAAAGTGCTGCGATGATTATTCCGACAGCAAACAGATATATAAATACCCGTCTGACTATTCTCAGCACCGTCAAGCCCTTACTCTTCGGCGGATCTCTGTTGGTTTTCATACAAGTTCCTCCCCTATGCAAGCTTAGTTTCAGCAGCCATTTTTACGACCGCCGACACTTAATCCAGTATAAATAATTATGGTTTATTATACCACATTCTTACATTAGTGTCAACGATTTAAAAAACGATTTATGAATAATGCATTAAAATTTATCGGAAACTTGTGCAAATTCCGTTTCAAGCAGTCACAGATCTGTCACAGAAAGCCCTGAAAGCAAGGAAATCAGTATGCTGCCAGCTTACTGAGCCTGCATTTGCAGCCAAAAGTCCCGATAAAGCAGCAAAGCCTGCAAGCTGGCAGCTTACAGGCTAGTGTTCAGATAAGTTTGTCGGTTATAAATTTGTTCAGCACGGCATCTATACTGCCGCTGACCTCGAACACACGCACTCCCCTGCTTATGAGGTATGCCGCTGCACCCTCGCCTATCCTGTTTACAAGGATAGCATCGCAGTCGGAAAGGAGCTCGATTATTTTGTCGAAGCGTGTCGTATTATGTCCCAGTGCGTGCTGACAGACAGCTACCGCATCACGGATCTCTGTGGGCTCATAGCCGCTGTCGCTCAGCTTATAAATGCTGAAAAACTTCGCATGACCGAAATGCTCATTGACGGTAAAGCCGTCTGTGGTGGCTACAGCTATCAGTGCCATAGTATCAGCTCCTTATTTATATGCTGCAAGTGCTGTGTTGTAGATGTCCTCTATCACTCTGAGTCCGCCTGTGTAGCCGACATAGTTTGTCGTCAGCACTATGCGGTAGGGCGTAGGACAAGCGATAGAGAGAAAGTCTGCATCTATCTCGGCTGCGAGCTCCTTATCCCAGCCGCTGCCGATGATAAGCCCCTTGCCCTTGTGAGAAAGACCTCTGATGATATCCTGCATTGCACCTGCATCAGGGTCGAAATATACGGGTATATCACGCTTATCAGAAGTGGACTTTATGTCAGCCCCGATCCTTTCCTGATACTTTTTCGGAACATTATCCACTATGAACTGCTCCTTCGGCACAAGACCCGTTTCATGGAGAAGAAATCGTGTAAGCCCTGTTACATAGCCTGCATCATGAAGAATATGCACGTAGCTTGGCAGACCGTAGCGGAATTCAAGCAGAAAGGTAGCAAGGTTGTCAAGCTCCTCATAGTATGCCTTTTCTTCCTCCTCGATGAACTGTCTTGCCTTCCTTTCATCAATGCCTGCTCCCTGCTCCAGCGCAAAATCCAGCACGCCATTAAGAAACTTTGTAGTCTCATTAGCGCCTATCGGCAGATATCCGAACTGATAATAAGGCTGACCGTATCTTCTTTCAAGGTTCTTAACGATAGGCTCACCATACCACGGAGAAACGAACACGTTGAAGTTAGCCTTAGGGATAGTCTGCCACTCCTTTACACCGCCCGAGTGCGGTCCGAATAGGATATTGACCCTGAGTCCCAGACCTTCAAGAAGCCTTTTGTACTCCTTCAGATTGCCCTTCCAGAACTGATCCTGATAAGGGATAGAGGCTATGACATTTACAAGGGTTTTCTCTGAGCGTGAGGGGTTATCGTCCTCAAAGCGGCTGACATACTGGTCGATTATTGCATTTACTACCGCTGAATGCGAGACATAGTTGTTCGACTTGAAGCCCGAGGTCTCAACGTGGACTATCGGTCTGTCCTCTTCATATAGGAACTCATCTGTTACGCTTGCTATGTCATCACCGACGATGCCTGCTGTACAGCCTGTTACTACTACCTGTAGGTCAGTGTCGAGAACCTTATAGGTGTTCTTTATTATGTTTCTGAGTCTGTCGGTACCGCCGAACACTACTTCCTTTTCACTGAAATTCGTACATGGGGCGGTCTCTCCGCCTGCATAGCCTGCCGAACGCTCAAAAAAGCCCTTTATCATAACTCCGCAGCCCGGTCCCGAGTGGAGTATCGGAACTGCACGGGGGATAGCTACTACAGTCTGCAGTGCTCCGATCGCACAGGTGTAGCGTTCCTGTTCTATTAGTCCTGCCATATTATTTCTCCTTTACTTTCCCAAGAATGTGTAGGGCTCCTGTTCAAGCCACCATTTTGTGTAGGGGTTGACAGAATGCTTTGCGAGGTTCTTTACAAACTCATCGTTCTCGATGGTTTCAAGTATTCTCTCCCCGTAGTTTACCAAGCCCTCATAGCCCATGCCGAAATGCTCATCGCCCACAAGAAGAGAGGGTATTCCGAGCTTTGCTCCCCAGAGGGTCATTCCGCCGTGACGTGCAAGGAGGATATCGGGCTTTATGCGGTTAAGCACATTCACAAGCTCGAACTCCTGCTTGTTGCAGACGTTGTAGTTAGGCACATCACCGTAATCCTCGACTGTGTGCTTTAAGGTATCGGAACGCTCGTCCTCGTTATCATATTTAGGGTCATGGTGGAAGATAGCTGCTCCCTGCGGTTCCATGCCGAGCTCCTTTAAGAGCGCCAGCAGAGAATGTCCGTGCGATGCTCCTGCTGTAACATAGGCGGTCTTGCCTTTAAGCTTTTCACGGAGAGCCTCTATCTTCGGCATATACTCGGCTTTCTTTCTTGCTAAGAAGTCCTCGACCTCTTTTTGCTTTCCGAGGTGCTCACCCAGCTCTCTGAACCAGCGGTCTGTCTGAGCTATGCCGTAAGGGGGAGAGTTTCTGATCTCGGGTACACCGAAGCTCTGCTCCAGAGCCGCACCAAGGTACGAGCCCAGTGTCGAGCAGGCCTGAACGGTCAATGCTGCCTCACTTGAATAGCTGAGGGAGTCAACTGTCGCAAATGGAGTGATGTAGTTTGGCTCATAGCCGAACTCTGCGAACCACTCTCGGAAAATGTCGCTGCCCCAGAAGTTTATAACATTTATAATATTTCTTTTCTGCCTTGCAGGCTTGATTATCTTTCTTGCGATGCCGTGATAGCCTGCATCAAAGCCCGAGGTCCACATCTTTGAGCGAAAGCCCTCGCAGAATACAGCAACTACAGGAATACCGAGCTCCTTTTCGGCGGCATTTGTAACGCTCTCAACATCATCACCGATGATGCCTGCCGCACAGGTGGTTATTACGAAGATAGCCTTCGGCTTTGCACGCTTGAAAACGTCACGGATAGCGGCTTCAAGCTTTTTGCCGCCGCCGTAGATGGTATCCTTTTCCTCTAAGTTTGTTGAGAAGATCTTTCTCTGTGTAGGGTGGTCGAGCTGCCTGAGATATGCGTTTACTCTGTAGGTGAAGGCAAACTCATGCAGGCAGGTTGAACAGCCCACAGGACCGTGGCTGATTATCGCTGCGTCCTGAATGAGGGTCAGTGTACAGGCTGCATTTGATGTGCCGCAGCCGAGACACTGGCTGAACGAGCGGTTTTTATCCTTCAGCTTGCCGCAGCCCGAGCAGGCATTGACAAGCTCCTGTGCCGTTCCCTGAAAGCCTGTTATAGAGTTCAGTCGTATCTCTCGTATCTCGACCTCAGGTATATCAAGACTTACTTTGCTCATAAGCTCCTCCTTTTAAATACGGTAGTCGTCTTTAAGGTCGTCCATAAGGCCGTACTCAACAAGTATCTCTTCAAGTCTTTCCTGAGTCATCGGCTTCGGGATCACGAACATCTCGTTCTCTTCGATCTTTTTAGCGAGCTCTCTGTATTCATCAGCCTGCTTTGACTGAGGAAAATGCTGAATAACTGTCTTTTTGCGGATCTCTGCTCTCTGGACATCGTTGTCACGGGGAACAAAGTGTATCATCTGTGTACCGAGCTCCTCGGCAAATGCACGGACAAGCTCTGCTTCACGGTCAACGTTACGGCTGTTGCAGATAATTCCTCCAAGACGCACACCGCCCTGACGTGCATATCTTGCAATTCCCTTTGAGATATTGTTCGCCGCATAAAGAGCCATCATCTCGCCCGAGGCAACTATGTATATCTCCTTGGCCTTGCCCTCTCTGATAGGCATTGCGAAGCCTCCGCAGACAACGTCTCCGAGGACATCGTAGAAAACATAGTCAAGGTCATCGGTGTAAGCTCCGAGACGCTCCAGCAGTCCGATAGATGTGATGATTCCTCTGCCTGCACAGCCGACACCCGGCTCAGGTCCGCCCGACTCCACACACTTTGTGCCCATGAAGCCCTCTTTCAGGATAGAATCAAGCTCTATCTCGTCCTCACCCTGATCTCTCAGAGTATCAAGTACTGTTTTCTGATGCAGACCTCCGAGGAGCAGCCTTGTTGAATCTGCCTTGGGGTCACAGCCGACCACCATTACGTGATTTCCTCTTTCCACAAGGCCTGCTGTCAGGTTCTGCGTTGTTGTTGACTTTCCGATACCGCCTTTACCGTATATCGCGATCTGTCTGAGTTCTTTTCCCATTTTTCTTTACCTCACTTTAATAATGTATATTTATCCGTGTGAAAACGTGTCCTTGCGTGAGAGCCTTTGCAGGTTCAGATAAATCACGCTGCCGTAATCCTCTCCGCCCGGGATACCCACCGCATCTGCACGGCACCTCTGACAATGTCTGAAAACGTCGATATGCTTTGATGCTCTTAGTATCGCACGTTCTATTTCCATGCAGTCTGGCTCACGGCTGTCCTTAAGCTTGTGGTTCGGGATAAGCGGGATTATGTTATACATATCCGCCCCGAGCTCTGCGACTGTTTTGGCTATTGTTTCAATGTGCTCTGCATTTATATCGGGAACAAGCACTGTGTTGATTTTCAGCGTTATACCCGACTCTGCTATGATCTTTATTCCCTTTAATTGCTGCTCTATGAGTATCTCGGCTGCTTCAACGCCTGTGTAGTGCTTTCCGTGCCAGACTATACCGTCATTAAGCTGAGCTTCTATCTTGGGGTCAACGGCATTGACTGTAACTGTAAGGGAGTCAACGCCTGCATCGATGACCTCCTGTGCCTTTTCTGCAAGAAGAAGTCCGTTCGTGCTCATACATTTTATGAGCTGCGGAAACTCCTTTCCTATCAGGCGGAAGGTTTCAAGTGCGTAGGGACTTGCGAGGGTATCTCCCGGGCCTGCGATGCCTGCCACATGAATAGCAGGACAGACCTCCAATGCTTTTCTGACAGCCTCAATTGCCTCCTCGGGGGTGATGACCGTTGAGGTCACTCCCGGGCGTTTTTCGTAGGTGTTGAAGCTCCTTTCACAGAAGCGGCACTCTATATTGCAGCTGGGGCTTATCGGAAGATGTATTCTGCCGTTGCCGCTGTTCGGACCCTTTGCAAAGCAAGGGTGTTTAGTCGTCAGTTCTTCGTATGATACTGCCATTTGTCTGCCTCCCATTGTTTTTCTTCCATAAGCAGGCAGATAGCCTGCTCAATAGAGAGCGGTATCTGATACAGCCTGATACCCTGCTCATCTATATACTTTTTAGCTCCGGGGCCTGCTCTCTGAACTACTATCGCTGAAACGTCCGAAAGCGTTTCAAGTGCCGCCGCAAAGCCGCTGACCTCGTGCTCACCGCCATGACATGAGGGCTTTACATCTCTCTGTCCGATAAGCTCGAAATCCTCTTTATCCGTGTCAAGCTCTCCGATGAAGAAGCGTTCTGCTCTTCCGAAATGCTCGTTTACATTCTCTCCGTCACTGCTTGCGACTGCAACTCTGTAAATCATTTTCTCTCCTTATTCAAACAGCCCTGTGCTGAAGTATCTGTCACCCCTGTCGGGGAAGACTGCAACGATGACGCCCTTCTGAAGCTTCTTTGCAAGCTTTAATGCAGCTGCCATTGCCGCTCCCGAGGACGAGCCCACGATAAGCCCCTCTTTGAGAGCAAGCTCCCTTACCATTCGGAAAGCTTCATCGTCGTTCATTTTGATAACCTCGTCCACCAGGTTTATATCCATAGTATCGGGAATGAAGTCGTTGCCGATACCCTCAATATTATAGTCGAAGTGCTCCCCTCCGCCTATGGTCGAGCCCTCGGGGTCTGCAAGAACGCCCTGCACACTGCTGTTTTGCTCCTTCAGATACTTAACTATACCTGTGTAGGTGCCTCCGCTGCCTGCCCCTGCGACAAGGTGTGTTACCCTGCCGTTTATATCCTCCCAGATCTCTTTGCCTGTAGTTTCATAATGAGAGAGAGGATTATTGGGATTCTTAAACTGCTCAAGCGATATTGAGTCCGCTATCTGATTTCTCAGCTCATCAGCCTTTCTTACAGCTCCGAGCATTCCCTCCTCACGGGGAGTGTTTATGACCTCTGCTCCGAGGGCTCGCAGCAATGCCTGCTTTTCAGCCGAGAACTTTGTCGGCACCGTGAAGATCACTCTGTAGCCCTTTCCCAGTGCCGCAAAGGCAATACCAAGACCTGTGTTTCCTGCGGTCGCATCTATAATGGTACCGCCCTTTTTTAACCGTCCCTCACGCTCTGCGGCAGCGATCATATACTCGCCTACTCTGTCCTTAACGCTTCCCGAGGGATTATACATTTCCAGTTTCGCATAAATTTCTACTTCGGGGGAGACCCCCATATTGTTAAGCCTCAGCAGGGGTGTATGCCCCACAAGCTCATGCACATTATTATACAGCATTTTAATGCACCTCTGTTATTCTTTGGCGGCTGCTATCGCCTGTTCAAGGTCGTCAAGTATGTCGTTTATGTCCTCAATTCCGATGGATAGCCTTATCAGGCCGTCTGTTATGCCGACTTTTCTGCGTATCTCCTCGGGAATTGATGCGTGAGTCATGCTCGAGGGGTGGCATACAAGGGATTCAACTCCGCCCAGGCTCTCGGCAAGAGTGATAAGCTTTAAGCTCTCGAAAAACACGTTTATATCATAGCCCTCTTTAAGCTCGAAGGAGATCATCACGCCGCCGTTTTTTGCCTGCTTTTTGTTGACCTCATAGCCCTTATCAGTGGTAAGCCCCGGATAGTGAACGCTCTTCACAGCAGGGTGTGCAGAAAGAACCTGTGCCGCTGTAAGTGCGTTTGAAACGTGCCTATCCAGCCTTACGCCGAGGGTTTTGATGCCCCTTATAAGAAGGAAGCTGTCAAAGGGTGGAAGAACTCCGCCTGTGGAGTTCTGTATGAATGCGATCTGCTCGGCAAGCTCCTTGGTTTTGACTACTGCAAGGCCTGCAACCACATCGCTGTGACCGCCAAGGTACTTCGTTGCGGAGTGTACCACTATGTCGGCACCGAGCTCCAGCGGTCTCTGTAGGTAGGGTGTCATAAAGGTGTTGTCAACTATCACCAGAAGCCCGTGTGCGTGAGCTATCTCAGCAATTGCACGGATATCCGTTACTGTCATCAGCGGGTTTGCCGGGCTCTCGATAAGTACCGCCTTAACATCATCGGTTATGTCCTTTTCAAACACTTCGGGGTTTTCCGTATCGGAGATAGTATAGTTTATGCCGAAGTGGTCAAACACCTGATTTAAGAGTCTGAACGTTCCTCCGTATACATTTGAGGATATCAGTACCCTGTCGCCCGAGTGAAGAAGGCTCAGCACTGCTGTCTCGGCTGCAAGGCCGCTTGCAAAGGCAAAGCCTGCATAGCCGCCCTCGAGCTCTGCTATCAGGGCTTCAAGAGCCTCCCTTGTGGGGTTGCCTGTACGGGAGTACTCATATCCTCTCATTTTTCCGAGGCCGTCCTGCTTGAAGGTTGAGGTCTGATATATAGGTACGTTTACGGCTCCTGTTCTTTCATCTGTGGAGATACCGCCGTGTATCAGAGCTGTATCTATGGATCTGTAGCTCATTTTATCATATCCTTTCATACTTTGCATATCGGTTTAGTATGCTTTCTGCCTATATTATATCCCACAGGTGCGAACAAGTCAACGCAATATAGTGACAACGTTGTCACAGTGCCCTTTCGAGCAGGCAGAGGTTTTCTCAGCCGCCTGCCAAAAAGCCTTGTTCTGTTAATAAAATGTTACGCAAATATCATTGTATTTGTTTTACTGACAACGTTGTCACGAGGCGTATTCAGATGTAGTACTCGGGCTCGGTAAGCTCATGCAGGGGCCGGCAGCTTGCACGCACCATAAGCGTTCCCTGCAGCTCCAGCCGTGATGTCTGCTTATGCCGCCCGTTAATCCTGTCAAGGAGAAGGAGCATAGCAAAGTGTGCCATTTCCTCCTTCGGGAGTGCAAGCGTTGTCAGCATAGGAGTTGTAAACTGTGCCTGCTCAATATCGTCGCAGGAAATTACCGAGGGCTCCCACAGCTTTACACGCCGCTTTTGCAGGAACCTCAGCAGTCCCACTGCGATAATGTCATTCGCACAGTAGATGCCTGTGGGCGGGTCGGAAAGCCTGGTAAAGTACTCTGCGGCAAGAATTCCGTTCTGCTCATTCGGAGAGGTATCAAAGATGTGGTCTATGTCGGGCACGAGCCCTGCACGCAGCATAGCCGACTGATAACCGGAAAATCTCGCCTCATTATGGCAGCTGCCTACATAGCCTATCTTGCTGTGACCCAGTGCCGCAAGATGAGCTACCGCAGTTTCCGCAAGCTTTTTTCCGTCACAGATGACCTCATCGCAATCAAGCCCCGAAGCCTCCCTGCTGATGATGACAATGTTTTTTCTGTGCTTTTTGAGAAGCTTCAGGGAACGCTCTGTACACTTTCCTATGATGACCAGCCCGTCCGTGTGGCTCTCTCTGCCTGAGAAATATGCATCTATCTGCTTTTCGGCATCAAGGCTGCTGCCGTCTGCGGAAAGCTCCGCAAACTGTCTTACGCCTGCAATAACGCAGCCCTCTGCCCGAAGCTCCTTTTCGGTCAGCATAAGGAGCTCATCATAAAACGGGTCTGCCGATTCGCTGTCGGAACGGGTCAGAAAAATGTCAGCCGAGTACAGCTTATCTGCCGCACTCCTGCCCGAACGCAGGCTCTTTGCGGCACTGTTCGGAACATAGCCTGTGGAGCGTGCTGCTTCAAGGACCTTTTTTCGCACCTCAACAGGGCATTTATGCTTCGGGTCACGAAGTATCCTCCCGACCGTTGAGACTGACACCCCTGTAAGCTCCGAGATCTCCTTCAAAGACATAAGATCACCGCCTAATGTTATAATTCATATCGTATTAATATGAATTATAGCAATTAAGCGGTGATATGTCAATAGCAAAGATGTTAATTTTTTAAGTACGAGCTCACAGCAGACCTGCAGCTTTAAAGGCCTGTTCAAGGTCGGCTATAAGGTCATCTGCGTCCTCTAAGCCTGCAGAGATACGTATAAGGTTATGGGGTATATCTGCAAGGGCAAGCTCCTCCTCACTGAGCTCACTGTGAGTGGTGTTCGGAGAGTCAACTATGAGTGAGCGTGCATCTCCGAGGTTTACATGATATCTGAAAAGCTTGATGCTGTTTATAAACTCGGACTCCTGCTCGGGTGTGCCCTTGATACCGAAGGAGAGGACTCCGCCGCCGCCGTTTGTAAGGTATTTGTCAGCAAGGTCACGGAACTTATAGTTCTTAACGCTCGGGTAACGCACCCACTCTGCCGCAGGTGAGCTTTCAAGATAAGCGGCTATCTTTGCTGCATTTGCTGACTGCTTTGCAACACGCTCGGAGAGGGTCTCCAGTCCGATAATAGCAAGGTATGCGTCCTGCGGAGAAAGTGCAGCTCCCAGCAGATTGAGATAAACCAGTGTAGCCCTGAAAATAAAGAAGTTATCGGGGAAGATATCCGCAGCAGACTTGCCCTTCAGCATAACTATAGGCTCATAGAACTGCGGGTAACGCTCCTTGGTGTAAAGGCTCATATCTCCGTTGTCGAGGATAAGGCCTGCTATAATATTGCCGTGACCTGTGAGAGCCTTTGTTGCCGAGTAAACAACTATGTCGGCTCCGTGCTCAAGCGGTCTGTAGAGGTAGGGCGTTGCAAGAGTGTTGTCAACTACTACGGGAACACCGTGCCTGTGAGCAACCTCTGAGATAGCATCTATATCAAGAAGATAGGCGTTCGGGTTGCTGATAGACTCCACATAAACACCCTTGACATCATCGGTGAGCTCGGCCTCGAGCTTTTCGGGATCAAGAACTGCATCGGTAAGCTTGATCTTTACTCCAAGCTCGGGGAAGAGCCTGTCAAAGGCATCAATGGTTCCGCCGTAAAGGTAAGGAGATGCAAGTATCGTGCCGCCCTTTTCCGCAAGGTTCAGAAGAGTATACGAGATAGCTGCCATTCCCGAGCCTACCGCAACTGCGTTTTTAGCTCCGTCAAGAGCCTTTACACGCTCAGCGAAGTAGGTAACTGTAGGGTTGCCGACCCTTGTATAAAGGTAGCCTGCTTCCTTATAGGTGAAAAGGTTCTGAGCGTGCTCGGTGTTTTTGAAGTCGAAGGCTGCTGTCTGATATACAGGAGGCAGCACCGACTGATTGTTCTGTGCAGGGTCATAGCCTGCTCTGATCTTCTTGGTGTCAAATCTTAGTTCTGACATAATTACCGTTCCTTTCGTTATCATTTTGTCGAATAGTGAAGTATCGTTCCGATAGGTTCAGTTTATAACAAAATCGGGTCAAGGTCAATCAGTTTTCATGATAACGTTAGCAAAGAGCTCCCGGGGAAGCTCCGAAAAGGGCGTTATGAGGGAATACTTCCTTGGCTTTTGTGCCTTAACTGCCCTGAAAAGCCGCACTTTCTGACAACGTTATCATTATGCCGCAAACACAAGAGCCGCAGGAAAAATCTGCGGCTCTTGGCTGTTTTTTCTGTTTTATCAACCCTCGATAAGGCTTTCAAGGGTCTCATACAGGGCTTCAGGCTGTACGGGCTTACTAAGGTGGGCATTGAGTCCTGCCTGCATACTCCGCTGAACGTCCTCATCAAAGGCGTTTGCGGTAAGAGCTATCATCGGGATAGTCTTTGAGTCCTTACGCATCATAGCTCTTATGACTCTGGCAGCTTCAAGGCCGTCCATTTCGGGCATACGCATATCCATAAGGATCGCATCGTAGTAGCCCTCCCCGTGAGTTCTGAACATCTCAACTGCTATCTGTCCGTTCTCTGCGACCTCTACGTCCATTTCCTTCATTGAAAGCACCATAGACATTATCTCTGCATTGACGGATACGTCCTCGGCAAGGAGGACTCTCTCATTCCGGCTTTGATATACTTGTTACGCACTCCCCTGCCAGAGGCTACGGAGATATGGACGATATACCTCACAGGGGCTTTGAGTGCTTCAATGAGCTGCTTGAAAGATGCAAACCGAAATATCTCCTTCACGGGCACGTTCATGCGACCTACGGAAACCGCTTCAAGCGTGTTATAGATCACCCAAGCGGTGCGAGGATAATAAACGGCTTTGACCGCTACATTCTTGAATATGACGAGAGCAGAAAATGTACTCTTTCAAGGAAGGATATCCTGAAACAGTTTTATTTGAAGTTAAGATAACAAATCCCTCTGACCCGATAGTCAGAGGGATATGTTTATTTTCCGATAATTACCGCAGACTCTCTCGGTCCGAGCTCAAAATGCTCTATACTGCCGAGGGATTTTTCTCTTCCCACACTGTAGGACGCTCCCGACGAACGGCAGAGAAGATGCCAGCTCATGCCCGCAGGGATTATAGGCAGCTGATAGCTGTGAGCCTCCCAGTGAGCGTTTATCATAACGTAGATAAAGCAGTCATGCTTTGTGCCGAAACGCTTGTGATCCTCTGCATAGAGGTATGCGGCCGTATGTGTGCCTCGGCTGAGGTCGCACTGCCATGGGGTAAGGTCGTGGAAGGAAAGCTCGGGATAGCCTGTGCCGTTATGCCCGAGGTCATAGCTTGAGCTTCTGAGGACAGGGTGTGCCCTTCTGAATGCGATGAGCCTTTGTACATACCTGAACAGGTCTTTGTTTTTATCGAGATCTTCCCAGTTGAGATAGGATATCTCGTTATCCTGACAGTAGGCATTGTTGTTTCCAAGCTGAGAATTGCCGAACTCATCTCCCGAAAGGAGCATAGGAACGCCCCTGCTTGTAAGGAGCACCGTGAACATATTCCTTATCTGCCTGCTTCTGAGAGCGTTTATCTCGGGGTCATTGGTATCGCCCTCACAGCCGCAGTTCCAGCTGTCGTTATCGTTGCAGCCGTCACGGTTGTCCTCACCGTTGGCTTCGTTGTGCTTCTGATTGTAGGACACGAGGTCATACATGGTAAAGCCGTCATGACAGGTCAGGAAATTCACGGACGAGTTGTATCCGAGATAGCCGTGCGGACTGCGGCCTTGCTCCGAGGATTCTTTCGAATACAGATCGGGGGACCCGATCATGCGCCGCGACGCCTCCGGCGCCACCCAGTAATCCCCCTTCAAAAATGACCGCATGTCATCTCTGTATTTCCCGTTCCATTCCGCCCACCGGTTCCAGGCAGGGAAGCTTCCGACCTGATACAGACCGCCGGCGTCCCAGGCCTCGGCGATCAGCTTCACATCGGCAAGCAGCGGATCCTTCGCAAGCCGCTGCAGAAGCGGCGGATACTGCATCGGCGAACCATCTTCATTTCGCCCGAGAATGCTGGCAAGATCAAATCGGAATCCGTCAATATGATAATTTGTCACCCAATGGTGCAGGCATTCCACGATCATCTCCTGGACAACCGGGTGATTGCAGTTCACCGTATTGCCGCAGCCGGAGAAGTTGTAATAGTCGCCCTCCGGTGTCAGCATATAGTAGATATTGTTGTCAAAGCCCTTGAAATTGATGAAAGAGCCATTCTCATTTCCCTCTGCCGTGTGGTTGAATACGACATCCAGGATGACCATGATGCCTGCTTCATGGAGACTGCGGATCAGCTCCCTGAGCTCACTGCCTTCCCGGTTGTACTCCTCCCGGAAGGTGTAGCTCGCGTTCGGCGCAAAGTAGCTGACCGTATTGTAGCCCCAGTAATCCATAAGGCGCTTGCCTTCGTGGTTGCGCAGGTCCTGCATCTCATCGAATTCAAAGATCGGCATCATCTCCACCGCAGTGACGCCAAGCCATTTCAGATAGGGGATCTTCTCGCGCAGACCCTCAAAAGTGCCCGGCGCGGAAACGCCTGCATTTGCACCCATCGTAAATCCACGCACATGCAGCTCGTAGATGATCAGGTCTTCCATATTCAGACGCTGATAGGAATGATCGCCCCAGTCATACGCATGGCGCACGACCCTCGCATGGTACACGCCCTCTTCCGACTGCCGCTCTCCCCATACCTTCTGGCCGGTGACAGCCTTTGCATAGATATCCAGCAGGACATGGTTCTTGTCGAACAGAAGTCCCTTCTTCGGATCCCACGGGCCGTCCACGCGATAGGCATATTCAAACTGCGTGATATCAAGTCCGAATACAACCATCGACCACACATCCCCGATCCGATAATTCTCCGGAAATGGAATCACTGCGTAGGGTTCCTTCTCCAGCCGCCGGAACAGGAGCAGTTCTATCGCACTTGCTCCATTGGAATGGATCGTGAAGCTGACAGCCCCTCCATATCCCAGCGCATGTGCTCCGTACGATTCGTACAGTCCCGGGCAGACGGAATATCCCGCCACACTGTCCCTGGGCTGGAGCATGTCTATATCCTGCTGAATGTTATAGTTCGCCATATCTTCATACTTTCCCCGC
>ONLC01000081.1 GCA_900318545.1 uncultured Eubacteriales bacterium | reverse complement strand
TATGTCGGAGCGATCGCCCTGAGTCTTTTCATCAATGCGACCTTTGGTGCCATATCGGTCTCGTCTCTGCTGTAAAGGTCTCCTGCAAAGAAGATATAATCGGGCTCTGCGGCAATGCATGAATTTATAATATTATCAAACTTATCTCCGTATCTCTTTTTATGAAGATCAGCGATAAGCAGTATTTTCTTTCCTTCAAAGCTTTCGGGCAGCTTGTTCAGCTTCATCGTGTACTTGTTTACACGAAGCTGTCTGTTAGAAACTAACATATATCCGGCTGAAAAGCAAACTGCCGCAGCCGTCAGAAGCCTGTATCTGATCTTCACTTGATCACGCTTTCTATCTCAAGATATTTTTTCAGGCTGTCCATAGCCCATTTTGCATGGTTATAACCGTAATTGAAAAGCCTGTCGAGCTTTTCAACGTTGTTTTCAAGTCTGCCTACTCCAAAGGTTGTCTTTGGGGTAAACACAAAGGCTTTGCCGATTTGTTTCAGCTCTTCTATTTCACGCATACATGCGTTGTACCTGTCAGCACGGGTGAGCATAGCCTCTGCGAAGTCAGGATACTTTTTGAAAAAGTCTGCCGAAAGCTTGGCAGCAGTATCTGTTTCCTTGATGTAGCCCTTTGGTCTTGTTAGAACTATTATAAGCTTGTCACAGCCCTCAGCGATAGCCTGCTTGTAAGGGATAGAGTCTGAAACGCCGCCGTCAAGATAGTTTACTCCGTTAATCCTGATCATAGGAAACAGCATCGGCAAAGCACAGGTAGCTCTGAGCAGCTGCCAGCTTCTGTCATCTCTGGGAACATCGAGGTATTCTGCTTTTCCAGTTTCGACGTTTGTAACTACGGCAACAAATCTTCCCTTATAATTATTATATGCATCATAATCGAAGGGAAGAACCGAATTCGGAACTTCATCAAATGCATAATCAAGATTATAGTAGCTTTTATTTGAGGGCCTCAGCAGATGATGAAAGCCCATATACTTTTTTGTGGGCATTATCTCTCTGGCAAGCCTGTAGTTTCTGCCTATCTGACCGGATACGTAAGATGCTCCGAAAGCAGCACCTGCCGACACTCCGATAACATAATCTGCTTTGATGTTTTCTTCGAGAAGAGCATCAAGAATACCGCATGAATACACGGTTCTGCTTGCTCCGCCCTCAAGAACTAAACCTGTCATAAAAATCATACCCCCGTAGCCAGGGGGTATGCACTCCTTTCAAACTATACTTTGGATGATTCTTTTTCAGACTCAACAGCAGAGCTCTCATCGCTTAGCTCTGTTGTTATGAACTTTCTGCCCTCAGCATCAAGTCTGGCTTTAAGATCATCCATTGCATTTGCAGTTGCATTGTCATTGGATATTCTGATGATATAATTATCCTTCAGACCCTTTACCCTTGAAGAGATAGTATCAAGGTCGATAAGATTATTATCAACGATATACTTGCTGCCCGATACCATTACATCGAAATACTCGGGATCCTCTTCGGATGATTCATCGGCAGCTGCAGAGCTCGAAGAAGGATTAACAGACTCATTCCCATTGCCGTCACCGCCTTCGCCCTTTCCGCCGCCAAGCCCCAGTCCGAGCCACTGTAATATAGCGAGAAGGGCTGCTAACAGTAAAAGTATTATAAGAAGAAACAGCAATCTTTTCTTCTTTTTCTTCTTTTCTTTTCTGCCTTTACTTTCAAGGTCGTCCCTCATCAGTTTCTCAACATCATCTTGTATGCTCATAGAAGCTCATTCCTTTCTATTTTGAGGTGTTTATATAAGTAAAATAAACGCTTTTGTGCGATTGTGACAGCTTTGATACGATCTCTCTGATAGCAGACAGGTCGTTGTAGAGTACAGCGTCACCGTCATATATCACGGCCGCCATAGCAGCATTATCATCGCTTATACCCATTGCTGCAAGAGCGAGATCAAGCTCATCGTACAGACCGTCAGTGATAGAGTATTCAGCAATCTGAGAGCTGCCTCTTGCGAGTGTCAGTTTATCCTTGCCGTTTTCATTTCGTATATTCAGAGTAATCAAAAGACCGTCTTTATAATCATTTATAGCCTTCTGATTCATAGCTGCCTCATCATTCAGTGCTTTCTGCTGATCATAAGCCTGAGCTTTGAGATCCTCTATCTTTTGTTCATATTCCTTTGCCTGCTCATCAAGCTTCTTTTCGGCTGATTCAACCTTAGTCTGAGCATTTTTGACCTTCTGATCAGCCTTTTCCTCGGCCTTTGCAGCAGAGCTTGAAGAGTTGGTCATTACCCAGAAGAGCATTATCATTATAACATCCAGAAGAGATGTAAGCTCAAGAGCAAGTCCTTTGTTTTTGCTCATATATCAGACCTCCGAATAAACCTTTTCGGAAGACTGTTCTTTCTTCGCAATGTTTCTCTCAAGAAACAACTGAACATTCTTTTCGTTATCCTCTATCTTTGCAGATACGATACCGTCTAAAAACTTGAAAACTATACCGAAAACCAGCCCCCAGAAGGTAGAAGTCAGAGCAGCATAGAAATTACCCTGTACATTATCCATATCCTTTACCATTCCGAGGAGCGATATAACGGTACCGAGAATACCAAGAAGAGGGAATATACCCGTAAGATTTACAAAAATAGAGTATAATCTTCCGGTATGATTTCTCATAGCAACAACTTTAGTTTCGCTGAGGCTTTTTGCATCTCTGACAGCTTCGCTTCCGGAAGCAGCTCTATCGGGAACAAAAATAGTCAGGTGAAGCTTCTTATACAATCTGTCAGCTGAATGCTTTGTCATATAATATACATAAGCTGTAAATGCTGCACAAAGAAATATAATAAGGTCAAACCCTAAAAAATTACGAAAAATAACGGACATATATACACTATCCTTTCAATTCAGATCAACTTTGACCACATATAATGATTTTATCATACTTTTCAGTAAAAATCAAGGGAATTTGTCAAAATCATTATCAAATGAAGAATTTTCTTAAAAACAACAGAAAGAGCCCGAATAATATCGGGCTCATAATCATTTTTTCTTTGACGGTGTATCATATCCGCCTTTATTAAAGAACAGCTCTCTGATAGCCAAAGCACAGCCTGACAGGAAACGATGTCTGCTGTCAATGATTGATCTGTCGACCTTTCCTGCAACGATAGGACCTGCAATCCGTGAAATAGCTTCCTTGAGCTTATCAAAATCCTCATCAGAACGCAGCGGAAATCTGTGGAGTACGATCTTCTGCGGATTTGTGGAAAAATATAGATTGTTGATAAGAACAGCGATAAACATTATTTCATTATCAACTATTTCCTTGATAGCCTTATCTTCCTTATCATAAGCAGTGTAGAGCAGTTCTCTTGTAACATTCATAAAATTACCGTTGGTAACTTCGTACAGATAAGGAGTCTCCTCCGCAGAATATACCTCTTTGACCTTTCTTCTTATAGCAGAAGGCGTGATCTCGCTTTCAACACAGCCCTTTCTGCCGCAGGCACAGACTCTTCCGCTTGTAGGATTGATAATCATCTTATCAACGAAATTGGTTCTGTTATCATAAGAAATTATCGGCTCGTTCAGGTTAGTAACTACAAAGTTCATAGTATTTCCGTATTGCAGGAAGGCTATGTTAAGTCTGTTTACGTCCTTAGTCTTCAAAAAGTCAATATTAGCCATAGCAGTACCCTTGACAGAATTATCAAAAACAAGGGGAACATTTATCTGCTCTTTTATCTCAGCTCTTAGCTTTGAATAATCGGGAACATCGTCCTTGACATCGATCCTGAGTTTTGAGTACATTGTAGGGAAGATACCAAAACCAATGCCCAGTATGGAATCTACCTCCAGACAGTTGTCTGAGAGTATTTCCTTGATTGAATCCTCACAAAAGCTCTTGATCTTGGAATAATCAGTGTTTTTGTCTATCGACATATTCCTCTTATCAAGAACATCTCCTGCAAGTGTAGACAATCCGACGCTGACAATATCCTCCTCAACTGTGATACCGATAGGGAACTTATAGTGATTATTGATATCTATCAGTATCTTTTTTCTGCCTCTGGGAGCTTTTTCAGTTACGTGCTTATATTCACCGATCTCGGCAATTATGCCCTGTTCGATCATTTCATTTGTAATGATTGTAACAGCCGCTCTGGTAAGCTCTAAGGTTCCGGCTATGTCTATTCTCGATGTAGGACCTCTCTGTTTTAAGATCTTAAGGACCTGCATTCTGTTTCGTCTTTTAAGATCAAGCTTGCTAATACCGTGTTGCTCCATTTGCTATATTCCTCCGTTTGTCTCTTTCATTCAGCAAGATTAAAATACTATTAATTCAGAAAAAGAACTAAACCAATCATAATGATTTATCAAAAAAATATCATATAAACCAGCTGATAATAGTCATTATAACAAACAAATGTAAACAAGTAATTAACATTTGGTGATTTTTGAACTGTTTAACAAAATTTTACTTTTGGTTAAAAAATACGCTATAATTCACAGAATTGAGGATTCGTCAATATCGTCCTCTAGCTCTTCTCCGTTAAGCAGTGCTCTGAGTGCGTCGATATCCTCCTGTGTAAGAGTAATGCCCTTGCCCATTCTTGTATGATCGGGGCTCCACTCTCTGAGGTCGTATTTAGGGTCTCTGTCGTTCCAGGAAACCATATTCAGCTCCTTAGTCCAGCCCTTAGCATTTTCGGAGAGGACTCCTATGTGTTCGGTGATAGTAAATTTTAGTTCAGCCATTGTCTGATACCTCCAAATATTATATATCATCTTCCTTTTCGGGAGAAGATCTGCTTTTGTTTCCGTATACATATTCTTTTATACGGGCGATTATCTGTTTTCTCAAACAGAATGCTGTTATCATCACAGCTATACAGCTGATAAACACTATTACCCAGAAAAACGCATAAAGCACAAGCAAATATGCCGAAGCGGCACAAGCGGCCAGTGAAGCTCTGGTTTTAAGAATATAAGCTGAGATAGTGCATAAAACTGCCAGCATTATAAGAGGAGCAAGAATTCCCTGTCTGAATGTCATTGATAAGGGAAGTGCAACAGTCATGATTGCAATAAGCTTAATATTGCGTGTCGAGACCGCATAGCAGAAGCCTGCAAATAAAGCAGCGTAAACAAGATATCCCTTAGTGAGAACATCTGCTCCGGCGAAAGCAATCAATCCGATGAAAATAAGAACCAGCTTGACGGTTGAAAGCTCCGAGAGCTTGTCAGCAAGAGCTTTTGGCAGAAATTTGTAAAATAGTGAGGATAATGACCTCAGATTAAGTACAATAACTGCCGAGAAAAGTATAAATACTATCGCATATAGCCACAAATGATGTATAAGGTCTGTCTCAAAGACACAGATTAACATCATTGATGCTATGATAGCGTTGTTGATTATCATTTTAATGAAGTCTATCCTGAATGGGACAAGCTTTCTTGAATCAAATGTTCTGATTATGAATACCGTCATATATGCAGCAACAGTTGATATAGGGGGTCCGTAAAGCTTGATAGTCGGGATAAGGATCATATTCAGTCCTACATTCACAACACCTGAGATAAGGCTTGTGAACAGTGACTTCTTAGTTTCCTTGGTCGCAAGATAGATTGAGCCCATAAAGGTCGTGAAGCATGAGAAAATCGTCGAGTAGATAAGTATCGGTGAATACTTTACGCAGCTCTGGAAGTCCTGACCTATCATGATCTTAGTCAGCGGCTGGATAATAAGCATACAGCCTGCTGCAAGTATATACAAAAGGCTCTGATTGAAGTCGAATACGTTCTCGTAGAATATATCTCTGTCCTTGGATTCATTCTCCGTAATAGCCGACATATTCCATGCCTGCCCGAACATCATATAGACAGTTGCAACCAGATTTGGTATCTTATACGTTGCTGACAGAATACCATTGTAATCCGAACCAAGGTAATGAGTTGTCATGAATGAGTCGGAGCTGTTGGTTATAAGCCACAGAAGCTGAGCAGGGATAAGCGGCACGGAATACTGCAGCATGGTGTGCAGCAGATCCTTATCAAGCTTGCCGATTTCGATGTACTTCCAAAGCTTGGCTTTATAGGTGAGAAAAACTATAGAAATAAAGTCTGACAGTATGATCGCCAGGAGATACTTCAGTATGCCTGACTGCTCACCGAGAAAGCCTTTCGGGAGAATCATATAGAAAAGTGCTGTCCAGAAAAGCGTGAAAAACGTAGTCAGTATACCGTTAAAGGCAAATAGCTTGACTTCCTCCATAGCACGCACAAAGGTCGAATACAGCGTTTTCATACTGGAGGTAAAGACGTAAATGTACAGTATGATTGAATATCCGCCAATATATTTGCTTGCGATGCCGGTCAAAGAAACTATAGCTAACAGTACTGCAAAAACGGCCAGTCCGCTCAGACAAACTACATTTCCGAGTGTAAAGACTTTTCGCTTGTCATACGCTTTATCGAGCCCGAACCGGATTATAGCCTCGGCGATAGTCAGCGAAACTATAGGCATAAGCCAGTTAGCTATCTGAGTCAGGACATCAGTTGTTCCGAGCTCGGAGGTTGTAAGATAATTTGTATAAATAGGTATAAGCAAAAGCACGAGTACCTTCGAGCTGAAGGACCCGATAGCAAATACTATTGTATTTGAAAGCAGCTTCATATAGCTGCTCTGCGGTGCTTTTTCTGCCATGTCATATACCTCTGATGATCAAATTTACTCAAATCAGTTTTTATTATAACATATTGTTTTGAAAAATGCAAACTTTTTTCAAGAAAAATTGATTTTGCTCTTGAATTTTTTCTCAATATAGTGTATACTATAATAAACTAATAATGAATGGAGGACTTTTTAACATGATTAAATTTATGAAGGTTATTTTGATAGTATGCTTATCTCTGTGTTTAGCTGCGGCTGCGGCAAGTTTGTTCTCCGGTGTTTTCAGTACAAAGTTCAAAAAGTACTATGAGGTTTGAATTCTGTAATTAAAGCAGGGAACGGCTCAGAGATGAGGCGTTCCCTTTTTGTTTTAATTGCAGAAACGATGGTTTCCGATCGTTGTAACGATTGGTCTTGAATAAATGAACTTATTGGATGTTTTTGCCGGATTATAATAGTATATGCAGCCATTTGTCGGATCCCAGCCGTTCAAAGCATCTCTTGCTGCACTGTACGCTGAATCTGATACAGGTTGGTTGAATTGACCGTCTGTGACAGCTGTAAAAGCCCCCTTCTGGAAAATTACTCCTGAGAGAGTATCGGGGAATGACGGGTGTTCGATTCTGTTCAAAATAACAGCCCCGACAGCGACCTGCCCTATATATGGTTCCCCTCTGGCTTCGGCCGAGATGATTCTTGCTAACAGATCAATGTTCTGCGTTGTCGAGGCAGGAACTGTACCTATGCTTATTCCAAGAGCTTTTAATGTTTGCGGGCCTGCGATACCTGTTTGACTGATGCCGTTGATTTTCTGGAATCTTTTGACTGCAGCCTGAGTTATCGGTCCATAATAGCCTGTTACATCATCATTGAAAAGGCCATATTCCTTTAGCTTTTTTTGAATGGCTATGACTTCATTTCCTCTTGAGCCGTACTGTGAAATCGTTTGTACTGTGCTGTTTTCGTATGAGCGTGATACAGCCCATAAAGTAAATAGTATACCCATAATTATCCCCAGTGCTTTCAGCGAAGCAATTCTGTGTTGATCCTTCATATAAACCTCCGATCTGTTTTCCTTTATTGTTTCCCATGCTGTAATAAATATTCACAGATCTTTGATTTGCATCATATACTATATTATATGTGCATTTTTAGAGTTTAATCAGCTTGTATTGACATACTTTTGTTCAAACCGCCGAAAAGCAAAAAAGTAGTTGACAAAGCAAAGAAAGTGTCATAATATAAATCAGTCGCCTGCGAGAAAGCAGAACGGCGCTTGCATCTTGAAAACCGAACAATAACGAAAGAAAACCCTTTAGTTAAGACCTTTGAGTGAATAACTTAGAGGAGTCCAAGGTGTCGGGACTAAAAAGAAAGACACACGCACAGTGATTCATTGGAAACGATGAAGTGACTGAGATCATATTCTGTATTAAGGTACAGATTAGGATACAACTTAAATTAAGAGTTTGATCCTGGCTCAGGACGAACGCTGGCGGCACGCTTAACACATGCAAGTCGAACGGAGTTAATTTGAGCTTG